>JACCRS010000197.1 GCA_013813435.1 Gemmatimonadales bacterium | reverse complement strand
GTGGCCCGGGAAGTCGGCTCCGAAGGCAAGCTGGGCGGGCAGGCCCAGGTGAAGGGAGTAGCGGGTACCTGGAAGGACCTGACCGACAACGTGAATTACATGGCGGGCAACCTGACCGCGCAGGTTCGTAACATCGCCGACGTGACTACCGCTGTGGCTCGCGGTGAGCTCAACAAGAAGATCACCGTCGATGTGCAAGGCGAGATCCTGGAGCTCAAGAACACCGTCAACACGATGGTGGACCAGCTCAACTCGTTTGCCTCCGAGGTCACCCGGGTGGCTCGCGAGGTGGGCACCGAAGGCACACTGGGCGGGCAGGCTCAGGTTACCGGCGTCGCGGGCGTCTGGAAGGACCTGACCGACAACGTGAACTCGATGGCGGCAAACCTGACGGCTCAGGTACGGGGAATAGCCAAGGTCGTGACGGCGGTGGCCAATGGGGACCTGAAGCAGCAGCTGCGAGTGGAGGTGAAGGGCGAGATCGCCACGCTGGCCGATACGATCAACTGGATGACGGAGACGCTGGCTACCTTCGCCGACCAGGTCACCAACGTGGCGCGTGAGGTGGGCATCGACGGCAAGCTGGGCGGCCAGGCGCGGGTGCCGGGTGCGGCAGGCATCTGGCGTGACCTCACCGGGAACGTCAACCAGCTGGCGGCCAACCTTACTACCCAGGTGCGAGCAATCGCAGAGGTGGCCACCGCGGTTACCAAGGGCGACCTCACCCGGTCCATCGCCGTCGAAGCCCTGGGTGAGGTGGCGGAGCTCAAAGACAACATCAATGAGATGATCCGCAACCTCCGCGACACCACCCGGAAGAACATGGAGCAGGACTGGCTCAAGACCAACCTGGCCAAGTTCAGCCGGATGCTCCAGGGTCAGCGCGACCTGGGCGCGGTGTCGCAGCTGATCCTGTCGGATCTTGCCCCTCTGGTCTCAGCGCACCACGGCGTGTTCTACGTGGTCGATACCGGCGGCGAGGAGTCGAACCTAAAGTTGCTGGCGAGCTATGCGTACAAAAACCGGAAGCACGTTGCCAGTGAGTTCCGGACGGGAGAGGGTCTCGTCGGCCAGTGCGCGGTCGAGCGCAGGATGCTTCTCATCAACCAGGTGCCTGGCGACTACATCCAGATCAGCTCCGGCCTGGGCGAGGCTCCGCCGCGCAACATCGTGGTTCTCCCGGTGCTCTTCGAGGGAGAAGTGAAGGCGGTACTCGAACTCGCCACCTTCGATCAGTTCGACGAGATCCGGCTCACCTTCCTGGAGCAGTTGGCCGAAAGTATCGGCATCGTGCTCAACACCATCGCGGCCAACATGCGGACGGAAGAGCTGCTCAAGCAGTCGCAGGCGCTTACGGAAGGGCTTCAGTCACAGCAGGAGGCGCTCACCGAGACGAACAAGCGGCTGGAGCAGCAGACCCGGTCGCTCCAGAAGTCCGAGGACCTGCTCCGAAACCAGCAGGATGAGCTGCAGAAGAGCAACCTGGAGCTGGAGGACAAGGCCCAACTGCTGGCCAGCCAGAACGCCGAGGTCGAACAGAAGAACAAGGAGGTGGGACAGGCGAAGGTGGCGCTCGAAGAGAAGGCCGAGCAGCTGGCGCTGATATCCAAATACAAGTCGGAGTTCCTGGCCAACATGTCGCACGAGCTCCGGACTCCGCTGAACAGCCTCCTGATCCTGTCGCAGATCCTGAGCGAGAACTCCGAGGGAAACCTGACCACCAAGCAGGTAGGCTTCGCTCAGACGATCCACAGCTCGGGGTCCGACCTTCTGGATCTCATCAACGACATCCTCGATCTGTCCAAGATCGAATCCGGCACCATGGCTGTGGACATCACCACCGTGCCGTTTAACGAGGTCCGGAAATTCGTTGAGAGCACCTTCCGGCAGGTGGCCGATCTCAAGGGGCTGCAGTTCGAGGTCGCCCTGGACCCAGCGCTTCCCCCTGCCATCCAGACCGATACCAAGCGGCTGCAACAGGTGCTCAAGAACCTGCTGTCCAACGCCTTCAAGTTCACCGAGCGCGGGGGCGTCTCACTCCAGGCCCGGGTGGCAACCGGTGGCTGGAACCCGGAGCAGGAGATGCTCAATGCCGCCAACACGGTAATCGCTTTCTCGGTGACTGATACCGGGATCGGCATCCCGCGGGAGAAGCACGGCGTCATCTTCGAGGCCTTTCAGCAGGGCGACGGCACCACCAGCCGGAAGTACGGTGGCACCGGCCTCGGCCTCTCGATCAGCCGCCAGATCACCCGACTGCTGGGCGGCGAGATCCGGATCGAGAGCAGTCCCGGTGTGGGCAGCACATTTATCCTCTACCTGCCGCTCATTTATCCCGCCCAGCCGGTGGAGGTAACCCCGGCTGATGGGGACGGTGCCGGCGGTGTGGGGCCCCTGGTGGGGGAGATGCCCAAGGTGGGCACTGCCAGCCCGCGGGCGGTGCTTTCGCCGGTGGTCGAGCGGGCTATCAACGACGACCGCGCCGCAATAGAGGATGGCGATCGGGTTCTTCTGATCGCGGAGGACGACCCCAACTTTGCTCAGATCCTCCTCGATCTGGCACGCGAGAGGGGGTTCAAGGGTCTGGTGGCGCATACCGCCGACCGGGCCCTCTCGCTGGCCCGGGAATATCATCCCACTGCGGTCACGCTGGACCTGCGGCTCCCTGATGCGGATGGATGGACCATTCTGGACCGGCTCAAGCACGATCCGGCAACGCGGCATATCCCGGTTCATATTATTTCAGTGGAAGAGAACTGGCAGCGTGGTCTTCGGCTGGGTGCCATCGACTTTCTCACCAAGCCGGCAACCAAGGAGTCGCTCTCGGATGCGCTCACAGCGCTCCACGAATTTGTCGACCGCCCGATCAAGCGTCTGCTCGTCGTCGAGGACGACGTGGTCCAGCAGCAGAGCATCGCGGAGCTCATCGGCGATGGCGATGTGCAGACCACCGCCGTAACTACCGGAGCGGATGCTCTCCATGCTCTCCAGCAGGAGTCGTTCGACTGCATGGTGTTGGACCTCGGGCTCCCCGATATGACCGGATTCCAGCTGATCACCCGGGTCAAAGGGGAGATCGGACTCAGGAAGCTTCCCACCATCGTGTATACCGGCAAGCAGCTCACCCGGCGGGAGGAGGCCGAGTTGAAACGCATGGCCGAGTCGGTGGTCATCAAGGATGCGCAATCACCCGAGCGGCTGCTCGATGAGACGGCACTCTTCCTACACCGGGTTACCGCCCGGCTGCCGGAGTCCAAGCGGCGCATGCTGGAGCAGCTGCACCGCACCGACCCAACCCTTACCGGGCGTACGGCTCTGGTAGTCGACGACGATGTCAGGAACATCTTCGCGTTGACCACCTTCCTGGAGCGCAGTGAGATGAAGGTGATCTATGCTGAGAGCGGGCGCGACGGAATAGCCCGGCTGCAGCAGAACCCGGAAGTCGATGTCGTGCTGATGGACGTCATGATGCCGGAGATGGATGGTTTTGAAACCATGCGAGCCATCCGGGAGGTGCCCAAGTTCAGGTCTCTCCCCATCATCGCGGTCACGGCCAAAGCCATGAAGGGAGACCGCGAGAAGTGCATCGAGGCGGGTGCGTCGGACTACATCGCCAAGCCGGTTGATATGGATCAGCTGCTGTCGTTGCTACGGGTATGGCTGTACCGGTAGAGGGGACAGCGAGACAGCGGGACAGCGGGACGGTGGTCTCCGAGGCCGGGGACTCCTCGCAGGAGCGTGCTGACCCGCTGACCCGCTTACCCGCTGACCCGCCGCCTGACGACCGCGTCAACATTCTACTGGTCGACGATCAGCCGGCCAACCTCGTGGCGCTGGAGGCCATGCTCCAGGGCCTGGGGCAGAACCTGATCAAGGCCGAATCCGGGCGCGAGGCTTTGAAGTGGCTGTTGAC
>JACCRS010000176.1 GCA_013813435.1 Gemmatimonadales bacterium | reverse complement strand
GAGGACGCCGTCTGGCTGCGCTTTTGCTGCCCAACTGCCCCGCCGCCCCGCTGCCCCGCTCATAGCGCCCCCAGCCGCTCGCGGACCAGCCGCTCCAGCTCGTCACGCACCGGCTCCAACACCACCTCGGAGGTGACCTCGGCCGCGAACGCGTAAGTGAGGAGTAGTCGCGCCTTGTCGGGAGGCACGCCGCGACTGCGGGCATAGAACAGGGCTACTTCGTCCAGCCTGCCAACAGTCGCTCCGTGGGTGCATTTCACGTCGTCGGCGAAGATCTCCAGCTGTGGCTTGGTGTTGACCTTGGCCGTGTCACTGAGCAGCAGATTGCGATTGGTCTGTTTGGCGTCGGTCTGCTGCGCCTCCGGCTTCACGAACACTTTGCCGTTGAACACAGCTCGTGAGTGCCCGTCGAGCACACCCTTGTAGACCTCCCAGCTCCGGCAATTCGGCTGATCGTGATGGATGGCTGTATGGTTGTCCACCACCTGGTCGCCCCGGGTAAGGTAGAGCCCGTACATGAGCGTCTCGACGTTCTCGCCGTTGAGCCGGGCGGTGAGGTTGTGACGCGCCAGTGCACCGCCCATTGCCAGAGAGAAGGAGCGATAGTGACTGTCGCGCTCCTGCTCCACGTGGGTGAGCCCGACATGATACGCCCGTTCGCTCTCGCGCTGGATGCGGGTGTGCTCGATCCAGGAGTTGGCTCCGGCGACTACTTCGGTGACCGCGTTGGTCCAGTACCGCGCTCCTTCCCCTAGAGTGACGTAGCTCTCGATCACCGACGCTCTGGCGCCGGCTTCCACCACAACGAGATTGCGTGGATGTGTAACGGTACCGGCGGCCCCCGCCGTGGTCACAAACACGAGGTGGACCGGACGTATGAGATCGGTATTGGCCGGTACGTATACGAAGCCGCCATCGCGCATGAACGCGGTACTGAGAGCGGTGAATGGGCTCGCTTCGATCGAGGCGTGACGAGTCAGATGCTTCTCAAGAAGGCCCCCGTCGGCCCGGAGGGCCTCGAACAGGTTTCCGGCCCGAACACCATGGCCAAGCCTGCCGGCGGAGCTGAGCGCTTCGCTGTGGGCTCCGTCGACGAATACCACAGTGGTCCACTCAGGACGTCCAAAGGTGAAAGGCTCGAGCTGGTCTCGGGCAATGCCGTGAGAGGAGCCAACGGCCTGGCGCCAGGTCCCCTGGGCAATGGGGGCGAGGGGGGTAAACCGCCAGTCTTCGTCCCGACTGGTGGGAAAGCCCGTTGCGGCAAATCGCTCGATGGCGGCACGGCGGACCGGCTCCAGCCACTCGGGCCCATCCGCGGTGGCTGTGCCGCTCCTCACCCCGAACTCCTGCAAATACGCTTCGCTCACGAGGCCGCACCTACCTCCTGCTCCAGCCACTCATAGCCCTTGGCCTCGAGCTCGAGAGCCAGTTCCTTCCCACCCGACTTTACGATCCTGCCGGCCGAGAGTACGTGGACCCGATCGGGTACGATGTAGTTGAGTAGCCGCTGGTAGTGGGTGACAATGATGGTGGCATTGTCGGGCCGGCGAAGCGCGTTGACTCCACTCGCCACGATGCGGAGGGCGTCGATGTCGAGCCCGGAGTCGGTCTCGTCCAGGATGGCGAGCCTGGGCTCGAGCACCGCCATCTGGAGGATCTCGTTCCGCTTCTTCTCGCCACCGGAGAAGCCGGAATTCACCGCCCGGCTCATGATTTCGGGCCCCCATTCCACCAGCCGCAGCTTTTCTTCGAGCAGATCCAGGAAGTCCATCGAGTCCACTTCCTCGTGGCCCCGGGCCTTGCGGATTTCGTTGTAGGCGGCGCGAAGAAAATACGCGTTGCTGATGCCGGGAATCTCGACCGGGTACTGGAAAGCGAGGAAGATGCCCGCTTGGGCGCGCACCTCAGGATCCATATCCAGCAGGTCGTTGCCATCGTATTGCACCTCGCCGCCCGTCACTTCATAAGCGGGGTGACCGGCGAGCACTTGTGCCAGCGTGCTCTTGCCTGACCCGTTGGGCCCCATGACGGCATGAATCTCACCGGCGTTGACGGTAAGATCTATCCCCCTGAGTATCTCCTTCTCTCCCGCCCGGGCCCGGAGGCCTTTGATTTCCAGCACTCGTATTCTCCTTTATCCAACACTTCCTTCTAAACTCACCCCCAGCAGCTTCTGCGCTTCCACAGCGAACTCCATCGGTAGCTCTTTGAACACTTCCTTGCAGAAGCCGTTGACGATCATTGAAATGGCATTCTCGGTATTCAAGCCGCGCTGCTTCAAATAAAAGATTTGATCTTCGCCGATCTTCGAGGTTGAGGCCTCGTGTTCCACCGAGGCGGTGGAGTTCTGGACGTCGATGTAAGGGAACGTGTGCGCACCGCAGCGGTTTCCTATGAGCATCGAATCGCATTGGGTGTAGTTGCGGGCGCTTGCCGCTTTAGGCAGAACTTTGACCAGGCCGCGGTAGCTGTTCTGCCCCCGTCCGGCGGAGATCCCCTTTGAGACGATGGTGCTCCGGGTGTTCTTGCCCAGGTGAATCATCTTGGTGCCGGTATCGGCCTGCTGCCTCCCGTTCACTACAGCCACGGAGTAAAACTCTCCTACCGAGTTGTCGCCCTGGAGAATGACACTGGGATACTTCCAGGTGATGGCCGACCCGGTCTCTACCTGGGTCCAGGAAATCTTGGAATTGACACCAACACACTTTCCGCGCTTGGTAACAAAGTTGTAGATGCCGCCCTTTCCCTCTTCGTCACCAGCGTACCAGTTTTGCACGGTGGAGTATTTGATGCTGGCGTCGTCGAGAGCTACCAGCTCGACCACGGCGGCGTGAAGCTGGTTCTGGTCCCGCTTGGGCGCAGTGCATCCCTCCAGGTAGCTCACCGACGCACCTTCTTCAGCGATGATGAGGGTGCGTTCGAACTGCCCTGTGTCCGCAGCATTGATCCGGAAATAGGTGGAGAGCTCCATGGGGCACTTCACCCCCCGGGGCACGAATACAAAGGAGCCATCACTGAAGACCGCAGCGTTGAGCGCGGCGAAGAAGTTATCGCTGGCTGGCACCACGGAGCCGAGGTACTTCCGCACCAGATCCGGATGTTCGCGCACCGCCTCGCCGAAGGAGCAGAAGATGACTCCCGCCTCGGCCAGTTTAGCCTTGTATGTTGTGCCGACGGAGACGCTGTCGAAAATGGCGTCAACCGCCACACCGGCAAGTAGCTTTTGCTCGGTGAGCGGGATACCAAGCTTCTGATATGTCTCGAGCAGCTTGGGATCGACCTCATCCAGACTCCCCAGCGGCTTCGCGGTCCTAGGGGCCGAGTAATAACGGAGCGCCTGATAGTCGACGGGGGTGTAGCTGATGTTGGGCCAGTTGTGAGGCTCGGTCATCTTGAGCCAACCCCGAAAGGCCTTGAGCCGCCAGTCCAGCAGCCAGCCGGGCTCTCCCTTCTTGCTCGAGATGAGCCTAATAATGTCTTCGTTCAAACCCATGGGCGCGGAGTCGGCCTCGATATCAGTTACGAAACCGTACTTGTACTCTTTGTTAACCAGCGCTTCGACTGATGAGCTCATGCGCTCTCCTGGGCATCGGCATTGGGCTGGTGCGCACTACCCGCCGCCTCATCTGCGGCGCTGAACCGCACCCGATACTCGCAGGCGCTGCAGCCGCTTAAAATGTGTTCGCGCCGGTCAACTTCGGCGCCGAGCGCGGCAGCCAGAAATCTCGCTTCGGCCGCGCAAATTTCAGGAAACCGCTCTGCCACAGCCTGGATGGCGCAGTTATGCTCGATCAAGGTTCCGCTACTCGCTGACGCAGTACCTTCCGCCATGTAGCCATCGTCGGACAGCAGCTGAGCTACAGCAGCCATCCGCTCAGACGGCGTTGCCCCGGCAAGCTCCTCCTGGATCCGGCTGGTGAGAGCGTGATAGCGGGATTCCAGAACTGCCACGGCCGCAGCCCGGCCCTCCCTGCGGACGACATAGTCGAGGAGCTCGGTTAAAGTCGATTCATACCTGCGGGGAAACAGCGACTGTCCAGCCGGACTCAGGCGATAGGCGAAGGTCGGCGCTCCCACCCCGCGGTGCTGCCGCTCATACTCAACCAGTGCCTCGGCCTCGAGCTGCTTCAACTGGTGCCGGACGGCATTCAGCGAAACGCCCAGCTTTGACGCCAGCTCCTTGGCCGTCAGCCGGTGAGCTTGTTTGAGCTGGAGTAACACGGTGCCACGTGCGCCTCTGAGAGCAAGGGGCCGTGCCGAGCTGTCGGCAGCCGTCCGAGGGAGCGATGGGTGCATTCCAAATCCTAAGTGTTTCAGTCGGGATTGTCAATTCGCGCGGTTTTTTGGTTTAATCTACAAACATATGAGTGATATTAGGTTACTGCACCCGTTATCACTTAACCAATAGATTGTCGTAAGCGGTGTTAGTAGTAGCTAATGAGACTATTAAGGCGAAGTTTGCCGCTGGTCAGGTGGGTTGCGATCTCCCATATTAGGTACTGAACCCGAGTCCCCGCCAACCGAGTGACTCCGTCATGACGATTCACCGCATCCGCCTCCTCGGCGACCCAATCCTGCGCGCCAAATGCGAGCCTATCACGAAACCAAGGTCGACAGCGGTGCGGGTCATCATGGACGACATGCGTGAAACGTTACGCGACTGGCAATCGCGCTTCGGCAGCGGTCGCGCCATCGCAGCGCCGCAGATCGGAGCACCGGTCCGGGTAATCAACGTGGAGATGGACCAGCCATGGACATTGATCAACCCTGAGATCATCGATATAGGCAATGAGGATTTCGAAGTCTGGGACGACTGCTTCTCCTTTCCCAATCTGCTGGTTCGCGTCTCGCGCGCACACCGGATCAGGGTCCGTTACCAGGATCTGAAGGGTGAATGGACCGAGGTCGAAGTCGAGGGAGACCGTGCGGAGCTCCTCCAGCACGAGATCGATCATCTGGACGGGGTTCTGGCAGTCGACCGGCCACAGGGGCTTGACCCCTTTTGTTTGCGTGAGGAATGGCATCGGCTTCATGGGCCCGGGGGCCGATACGGTCCGCCGGAATCCAGATCAGAGACCTACGCCACCAGTTTGTAGACAGCTTGCCCGGACGAGGCTCGGTCGAGTGAAGTCAAAAACCTCGTCCCTCCCCCCCTCTAAGCGCGGCCATAGGCCTTGCGCCGCACCAGTACACTCCGTATACCTTTTTCGGGAGTGAGATCCTAGCCCAAACCGGCGGGAGGAGCCGTAGCATGACGTACGTGATCGTCGAAGCCTGTATCGGGGTGAAGGATCGGGCCTGCGTGGATGTGTGTCCGGTAGACTGCATTTACGAGGGCGAGGACCAGCTCTACATCCATCCTGATGAGTGCATCGATTGCGGCGCCTGCGAGCCGGAGTGTCCGGTAACGGCCATCTTTCCCGAGGAGGATGTGCCCCCCGACATGGTAACGTACGTCGAAAAAAATAAGGACGTGTTCAATCGCGAAAATCCACCGGGAAGGCCGCAGCGCTAGGCTCTGCATCTACACCATAGCTTCAACTCAGCGAACCGAGAAAATTGCGTAGCCCGGCTGTAGTCGCTTCAGCTTGCTCGACAGGGGGTAAGTGGGCAGCTCCAGGAATGATGACAAGTTGAGCCCCGTGAATGCTATCCGCCATGGCTCGAGCCAGAGCTGGAGGCGTCAGGCTGTCGGCCTCCCCCACCATCACGAGCGTCGGTAAATCCGTCAGGGTCATCAGCAGGGTCTCACTTCCTTCCCTGTCGCGCATGGCGGCCAGCGCGCCGGCGATGCCGGCAACGGGAGTTCCCGCCATAAGCGCACGCAGACGCTCCCCTAGATCCGGCCGACGGTCAAGCGTACCTGGGGCAAACAGCTTGGGAAGCATCGCATCGGCTATGGCCGCAGCTCCCCGATCTTTCGCTGTCGCTGCAGCTGAGTCACGGGCTCGGCGAATCTCCGGAGTATCCGCGTCGGCTCTGGTATCCATGAGTACGAGGCCCCGCACTCGAGACCGCTGCTGGCGCAGGAACTCGAGCGCAACGTATCCTCCCATGGAGAGCCCGCAGAGGACCACCTCGTCGACACCCATGACATCCAGCAGCGCGGCCAGGTCAGCCGCATAGACCGCCATGCTATAACCAAGATCAGGGGCATCCGACTGGCCCATTCCTCGCAGGTCCGGCGCTATGCGCCGGAAGCCGTCCAGAGCTTCGATCTGCTCCCGCCAGATGGTGCGGTCCAGAGGATACCCGTGGATGAATAGCACCGCCGGCCCCTCGCCGCGCACCTCGACGGCCAGATTTACTCCATTTACGGTAACACGTTGCACGCCGCCGGGCGTGTCACCCCCGGCTTGCATGTACTCGCGAAAGTCCGGAGCCACTGGAGTGGGACTCCCGTCGCGATCGATGCAGACGAACACGAACTCCGCGCCAGCAATAAGATTGTCGTCTCGAACCCGCCGAGCGGTCTGGCGCATCGTGAAGCTGGTACGCCCTACGTGTGTTAGCACCTGCTGAAAGCGAAGTACATCGCCGGGGAAAGCAGCGGCTCGATAGTCGATTACCGTCTTCCGCAACGCAGGCCAGGCCCCGTTCCTGGTAAACACATCCATGCCTGGCCCCGCACGCAGCATCTCCCACCGGGCGCGCTCGAACAGACTGAGGAATGAGGCTTGGTTGAGGTGTCCGAATGCGTCGCATTCGTCTGGATAGACGACCAGGTCAATCTCGGGAGTGGCCATGCAGGGTAAGATAAGACGGGAAGGACAGAAGGGACGGGAGGGATGGGAGGGACAGGAGGCAGAATACAGGGGGAGGTGATATTCTTCTCTCAATTCTCTCGGGCTCAGTTGCCAGTTGACTTTCCCGACCTTTCCGACCCTCCCGCCCTTCCCGAGCATGAAACCCTCCACCGACTACATTCGTCACGCTGCCCGGCTTGCCCGCAAACTCCAGGTGGAAGCTGGCATGGGTGCCATTCCGCAGCCCGACGCCGACTTCTACAAGGCCCTGTCGAAGGCACTAGATGAGATTGCCGCCGGCCTGGAGTTGGTTGCCAAAGCGGACTGAAAGGCGGTTGCGCCAGGTGGCGTGCCGGTAAACCTTTCGGAGTGAGCGCTGCCCCCCAGTCTGTCGACCGGTCACACCCGCCGGCGCGCCTGATACAAAGTCAGGCCGAGCTCGAGAGCCTCTTCCAACGATTCAAAGGCGAGCCGCTTCTGGCGGTGGATACCGAAGCCGCCAGCTTTCATCGTTTTCACGACCGAATCTACCTGCTGCAGCTTTCATCCCGGCGGGAAACCGCGGTGGTGGATCCGCTTGCAGTAGTCAGCCTGGCTCCACTCGCCGATGTTCTGGCCGACCCGGGCATCGAAATCGTCTTTCACGATGCGGACTACGATCTCAGGCTGCTTAACCTCGAGCACGGCTTCAAGGCCTACAATCTCTTTGACACGCGAATCGCGGCTCAGCTGCTGAACGAGCCTGGGGTCGGCCTCGCGGCCCTGCTGGAAAAATACTTAGGTGTGCATTTGGACAAACGCTTCCAGCGGGCGGACTGGTCGGCCCGACCACTTGCCCCTGAGATGCTGGAGTATGCCGCGGCCGATACCCGCCACCTCCCGAAACTTCGAGATGTGTTGCGCGATCGGCTGCAGCAGCAAGGCCGTCTCGAATGGGCCGAAGAGGAGTTCGCCCTGGCAACCGAAGTTCGGTGGTCTCCGCCCCATGCCGAGGAGCCTGGGTACCTGCGGCTCAAGGGGGCCAAGGCGCTGACGGCAAGGTCTCTGGCTGTGCTGAGAGAGTTATACGAGTGGCGAGATCAGCTCGCCCGGCGTACCGACAGGGCGCCATTTCGGATACTCAACAACGAGCCGATGTTTCTGATGGCAAAGTCGCCCCCGGCGGACATGGCGGAGCTGAAGTTGATCCGGGGAATAGGAGCGGAGCAGGCCGAGCGGCGGGGACGCGAGATACTGGCGGCGGTGCAGCGGGGGGTGCTAGTCCCGGACGCGGAGCTCCCGCGAGTGGAACGGCCGCCGCGACGGGCCACTGATCCAGCCTACGAGGCTCGGCTGGAGCGACTCAAGGCTGCCCGGAACCTGCTTGCCATCCAGTACGATCTGGCACCAGGCGTTCTGTGCCCCAACGGTACTCTGGAGGCGATTGCCCGGGTGAATCCAACCACGACTGAACATCTGGCCCAGGTGCCGGAGCTCCGGCGCTGGCAGCTACGAGAGATCGGCGGGAGACTCCTTACCGCGCTACAGCGGTCAGCTGCCTGATTGGAGCTGCTCAGAACCCAAGAAAGGTCCGCACCCGCGGGTCCATTTTCTCCGGCGTCCAGTACGGCTCCCACACCAACTCCACCTCCACCGCCTGCACGCCTGCCATATCTCCCACTACCCGCTTTACGTCGGCGATAATCTCAGCACCTGCCGGGCAACCAGGTGAAGTAAGGGTCATCTGAACTTGAACGTTTCCAGCCTCGTCCACATCGACCTCATAGACCAGACCGATGTCGATGATATTGAGGTTGAGCTCGGGATCCTTGACCGCGCGAATGGCTTTCCGGACGGCTTCGGCTGTGGGGGCGGTGGACATGGAACACTCGACGGAGCGATGAGCGTTGGACTATACGAACAATATCCTATATAAGAATAATGAGTCCGAGCTCAGCATTCGGCAACCAGATCCTGCTGGCAGACCTGTGGAACCAGTCTGATGGCGGCGTCGGAAAGCGAAGTCCTTACGATTCGCAACTCCTGATGGGAGTTGCGCCCCCTGGGATCGAACGTTCCGTTGGTCAGAAACACCAGGAACAAGTCGTGGGCCGGGTCGACCCAAAGCTCAGTGCCGGTGAAGCCGGTGTGGCCGTACGCGGCCGGGCTTATAAGAGTGCCGAACAGGCTCGGCTGTTTTCCGTCCAGCTCGGGCGTATCCCAGCCTAACAGACGAGGCCCACTCTTGACACCCGGAGTGAGAAATCTGCGGATCGTCGCCGGACTGACCCACCGGCCCCGGGGGCCTACTCCATTGCGCAGCCACACTTGCGCGTAGCGTGCGAGATCGCTCCCGGTTGAAAAAATGCCCGCATGGCCTGCGACGCCGCCAAATAACGCAGCATTGGGGTCATTCACCTGTCCTTGCAACGGATGCCCGCGCCAGACTGCGGTCGGGACCGTTCTGCGCCGTGCTCGCGCGGACAGACGGTATGCGGTCCCCGATAGCTCCAGCGGCTCGAAGACCTCCCGGGCAACCAGTTGGTCAAGCGGCATTCCGGAGACGCTCTCCAGCAACAGACCGAGGAGAAGGGCGTTGAGATCGCTATATGCTGGTTTTTCACCCGGCTCTCGGACCAGCGGCTCGGAGTAGA
The DNA here is from genome assembly GCA_013813435.1 of Gemmatimonadales bacterium. Taxonomy (GTDB): domain Bacteria; phylum Gemmatimonadota; class Gemmatimonadetes; order Gemmatimonadales; family GWC2-71-9; genus CAVVWJ01. The sequence goes on along the minus strand of JACCRS010000176.1, from coordinate 27,271 downwards.
GTAAGGATACGGCTGCATCCCGGGTTCTGGCTTGCTTGAAGAACGGCACATATGCCCGAAGGCCGCTGGTGTGGTCCAGGAGCATCCGGACGGTAACCCGATTCTTGGCTCCTCCGGAGAAGCGCGGAAGGTACTGCCGCACCGGCGCATCAAGGCCGAGGCGGCCTGCATCCACGAGCCGCATGGCAGCGCTGGTCGTCCCCATCACCTTGGTGATTGAGGCGATATCCCAGAGAGTTGAGTCGGGAGTTGGAACTGACGATGCTGGATCCCAGGTAAAGTGACCGTAACCCCGGGAATAGAGCACTGAGTCTCTCCGACCGATAACAACCACAGCCCCGGGATAGATCCCCTGCTTGATCCCCCGGCGTACGATAGCGTCGATCTCACCGATTGACTGCGCGTGGACAGGCACAGCCCCCGAAATGAACAGTTGTGCCACGGCCATCAGAAGCGGCAGCCTGCTCCCGGCATTCACGGCGAGGTACCCGTGTCGCGGAGCGGGCCAGGCTGAAGCTGATAGAGCACTTGTGCGGTTCGGCGATCGCGCTGCGAAAGGACCCCGGTTCGGGTGGCGGGGTACATAACGTCATTAGAGTCGGGTGAATGCGGAAGTCCCAAAGCGTGGCCGGTCTCATGGACAGCGACGGCGAGTAGCGCCGGGTCCGGCAGTGGAAACCCAGCATTGGTGCGAAGCGCCAGAGAGATGACTGCTTTGCGAACTCGGCCGGCTTGATCCCAAGTGAGGTCTGTCTGGCCGGCCCGGTTTAAACCAAAGTTGTCTATCCAACGAACCACTATATCCGCCTCAGCCGTATCCGAAACGGCATCGAAGCGAACGCCCATACCGGTATTCTGCCAGCTGTCTAACGCATCGTTGACCAACCGTGCCATACGAGGGTGGTAGTCCGAAGGGCCGCCTTCTATAAGAGACACCTTGAGCGGCACTCCACCGCGATCTGGCCAGCGCCGGACCAGGGAATCAGTGATGCCGATCAGAGAATCGAGGTAGGTCCTCCCAGCTTCACGGCTGATCTGCTGGCGCACAGCCAGACGAGCCAGCCGGTCTATGGTGGGGGTATGGCTCGTGCTCCCCTTAGCCGCGGAGTTCGGTTCTGTATGGGTGCCCGTGGGGAACTCCGATCCGTCAGCGGTGCCCCGCCGGGTCTCGCCCGCCAATTCTGCGGCCGGGACGGGAGTGGCCGCCAAGGCGTGCGACAACCGGTCTGCAATGACCATCGCAAAGAGCCCGAACGTTACTACTGGGAGAACCGCGAACCTCATAGGTCTCCAAGATGCGATTCTGAGAGTGTATAGGCCGGCCAGAAGTGGCTATGGCCGACCGGGCTCCGGCGGAGCATGCAAGTTCTGCGCGAGGCGTACTCAGCTCTTGGCCTCGAGCCAGTTGGGGCCGGTTCCAATGTCCACCACCAGCGGTACCCGGAGGGGGGCAACATTCTCCATTTCTTCCCGTACCAGCCCGGCCAGCGCCTGGAGCTCATGGGGAGGAGCTTCGAAAACCAGCTCGTCGTGCACCTGGAGCAGCATCCGGCTCTCGAGTCCCCGCTCGTGGAGGGCGCGATGAATCCGCACCATCGCCAGCTTGATCAGGTCAGCTGCTGAGCCCTGGAGTGGCGAGTTTTGCGCGTTGCGTTCGCCGTAGGAGCGCTGGTTGAAGTTCCGGTCTTTAATCTCCGGGATGTAGCGACGGCGCTTGAAGAGAGTTTCTACGTATCCCTGCTGGCGGGCCAGCTCGATCTGACGGTCGAGAAAGGCACGCACACCGGAAAACCGTTCGAAGTACCGGGCAATAAATCCTCTCGCATCCTCGAGGGAGATTCCGAGCTGGCGGCTCAAGGCAAAGGGTCCTTGCCCGTATATCGTAGCGAAGTTGATAGTCTTGGCGCGGGCGCGCATATCGCCACTCACGTCGGCAAGAGGCACGTTGAATATCAGGGCGGCTGTCTGTCGGTGAATGTCCCCACCCTGGCGAAAGGCTTCGATAAAGGCCGGGTCTCCCGACAAATGAGCCATGATTCGGAGCTCGATTTGAGAATAGTCGGCCACCAGAAATACCCAGCCGTTGCGGGGAACAAATCCGGCCCTGATCGCTTCTCCCCTTGGCGTGCGGATGGGGATGTTCTGAAGATTCGGCTCGGCCGAACTGAGCCGGCCAGTGGCAGCGCCCGCCTGATTGAAGCTGGTGTGGATCCGTCCGGTGGTTCGGTTGATCCGGTGCGGAAGAGCGTCAACGTAGGTGCTTTTGAGTTTCTGAAGCTCGCGATACTCCAGAATGAGCCGTGGCAGCTCGTGTCCCATGGCGGCGAGTTGCTCCAGCACATCGGCATCGGTCGAGGGACCGGTTTTCGTCTTCTTCAGCACCGGCAGCTGCTGCCGCTCGAACAGGATGCTTGCAAGCTGGCGGGGAGAGTTGAGATTCAGATCAGTGCCGGCAACTCGCGCGATGTCACCTTCCAGGCGCCGCAGGTCAGTTCCCAGCTCCTCGCTGAGCCGGCGGAACAGGGCGAGATCGATCGAGATCCCTTCCCATTCCATATCAGCCAGCACCTCGAGCAGCGGCATCTCGATCTCCCGCAGCAGCGGCTCCAACTGCATCTCGGCCAGCATCGGCCCGAAAAACCGATGCAACCCGAGTACAGTAGCGCTGTCCATGCCGCAGTAGTTTGCAGCTTGGGGCACCGCAACCTCGTCGAAGGGAATTTCCGACTTTCCTTTCCCCGCCATGTCCTGGTAGGTCTGCAGGGCACGCCCGAGATGCTCCAGGCACAAGGTGTCAATGGCATGGGAGCGGCGCCCCGGGTCGAGCACGAAGCTCGCGAGCATGGAATCGTAGGCCACCCCGGCTAGCTCCACTCCCGCCCTCCGCAACACCTGCCAATCAAACTTGATGTTGTGACCGGCCTTGGGCACTGCCGGATCGGTGAGCAGCCCATAGAGAGGGGCACATGCGGGATGGGTGAGCGGCGGAAGATTACGCACCGAACGGTCGTCATCGCTGGCGGCTCCCAGAGAACCGAGGGAGCCGCCACCGGAGGGCCGGTGAGCTAGCGGCAGATACCAGACTTCTTCCGGACTGGCGGCCAGGGAAAGTCCCACCAACTCTCCAGCGTGAGGCTCGGGTGAGGTGGTTTCGGTACCGATCCCGACGATTGGGGCGCCCCTGAGACGGTCGACCAGTGCAGGAAGATCATTCGGGTCGTCGATGACAGAAACCGAGGTCGTCGAGGGGCCCGTAAGATCAGAGAGGCTCAGCCACGACTCGGCCGAGAAAGAGGATGCCGCTTCCTCCGCAGTGAGGGTTGCCAGCGGCGAGGTGGCCTCCAGCTGCTCTGGGTCCTTCGTTTCGCTCGGCGCTGGATCTGCGTACTGCGACTCACGTGATTCCCCGCTGGAGCCGGTAGTACCCACGTGCCCTGCCAGCTTGCGAGCCAGCGAGTAGAACTCGAGCTCAGTGAGCAGCCGGATCACGGCCTCACGATCAGGCTCAAGCGGGATCAGCGCTCCGGCATCCAGCGTCACCGGTACGTCGCGTTTGATGGTGACGAGCTCACGCGAAAGTCTGGCATTGTCTGCCTGTGCCAGCAAAGCTTCCCGGGGACGTTTTGCCGTAATATCGGCGGCGCGAACCAGAATCGTGTCCAGGTCTCCGAACTCGCTGAGCAGCTTTTGAGCGCCCTTCTCACCGATCCCCTTGACCCCGGGAATGTTGTCCGAGGCGTCCCCGACAAGCGCCAGAAAGTCCACTACCTGGCGTGGTTCCACCCCGAGGCGTTGCGAAGCGTTTCCTTCATCAACCCAGGTTTCGTCCACTGCGGCGGGGCCGCCTCGTCCTGGATTCAGCAGCGCGACGCGGGGACCGACGAGCTGATAGAAGTCCTTATCACCTGAAACGATCACAACTTGAAGCCCACGCTCGGCACCGGCCGCTGCAAGCGTGCCGATTACATCGTCGGCCTCATAGCCAGGTATTGCGATCAGGGGAATCCCGAACGCCTCCAGCAGCTGGCAGATTCGCTCGACCGAGCGATTGAAGTCGGCCTGAAGCTCATTGTCGAGTTTTTCCCGCGTGGACTTGTAATCGGCGTAGCGCTGCTCCCGGAACGACGTTCCCGCGTCGTTTACCCATGCTACGTAATCCGGGCGGTATTTCTCTCTCAAGCGCAGCAGGAAGTTCACTACTCCCCAGGCCGCCGAGGTGTTTTCGCCTTTGGCTGTGCGGAGCGGCCGCGAGATCATCGCGAAGAAAGCGCGGTATATGAGGGCGTATCCGTCTATGAGGAAGAGCTGGGGCGGGGTGTGGTTCGCGTGCATGCAGGGAAAATAAACGTAAGCGGTGAGCAGTGAGCGGGCGCGCTCCGAATCACCCCGCTTACCGCTTACGCTTTTGTTACCCCTGTCGCCGCACCCGGTTCAGGGTCCGCTCGAATTCCGCACGGGATCCGGGAGTCAGACGCAACCGTCCGAAACCGGTTTCGTCCTGGAAGAACAGTGATAGGCGATGACTGAGGTAGGTCCAGCGAACCACACGGCCCGCGGTGCCGGGACTTGTCTCGATGCTTTCGTCGGGTGCGCCAAGGGCGATGAATACTTCGCCGCGATCGGTTCGCCACCCGGTGGTGCCCTCATCGGTAAATCTGGAGTTGGCGGCACTAATCCGGCCGAAATACTGATTCAGCGCTTCGTTCTCGGGTGTGGTCTTGTTGGGATCGGTTTCGGCGTAAAATTCCCGCCACAGACTGGAGCGCTCGGCAGGCGGCGCCTTTCGCATTGCGCTCACCCGGTCATCCTCCCCAAAATAGCGCAGGAGGTCGAGCATCTCATCGAAGTTGGTGATCACCCAGGCCTGCGAGAAAGAGACCAGCGCGGAGGCACTGCGCTGATCCGTCCCGGAGCCCACCACGAGCTTGAGCTCACCGAGTGAGATGCTGTCCGGCGCCACCCGGATGACCTGGCTTTCAACCGGCCTTCCGCCCCGGAACCGAAGCGAATCGGTATATACGACGTTCTGCTGCTCATCCTGAACCCGGAATGGGATCGTAGTGGCTTCGGGGAAAGCGTAACCTTCGACATACGCCAGAAGTGTGTCGGCCCCGTACCCGACGGCCCCCCGCGAGTTGAGCACCACGGAGAGCGGATCGGTCAGCGCTCCCCGACCGGTCGCCTGGTAGGCCAGGATCGGAGCTGAGGTAGTGCCCGGATTGAAGGAGTGTGCTGTGTACTCGCCCTGGGCCCGACTCTCCGCTGTGGAGCCGGCGTCCCGCACCGTCACCTGCACTTTGTATTTGCCCGGTGTGAGCCGAAGTATCTGCTGAAAGAGTATGCTCTCCTCTGCCCGCAAAGTCTCCTGAAATGTCGGGACTCGAACTATTTCGTCGCGCGCCAGATCCACCGCCCGGGCACCCTCCTGCTGGAATGAGATGGTTACCCGATAGCGGGCGACGAACAGGTTGCCTTCCCGCTGAAAGGCGAGAGCGCGGTTCTCGATCGACAGACCCAGCGCGGTGATCACCGAGTCTGCCGGACCTGCGGCAAAGGCTACACTACCCACAAAAGGAAGCGGCTCAGCAGCGGCAAGACGGCCCAGCCTCTGGTAAAAGCTGGAGACGTTTATGAGCTGGGTGAGCTGGTCGGCGGGAGCCGGACCGTCCTGGGTTCCGACCCGCTTCCAGCTCCCGCAACCGAGGGCGGCTCCGCCGAGCAGTACCGTTAAGACAACCCGACCCATGAGATACCCCTGAGCGACCGCAGTGGATGTGCAGAATTGGAGGCCGGCGAAGGTTAGCGGCGGCAGGCAAGAGGCGTCAAGCGCTTTGCCGGCTTGGATGGATCCAACTTGCTGCCTCCTCGTAGATTAACTAGCTTGGCCACTGCATGAGCGGAGACACGTTGGTCGGAAGGACTGTCGCCGGATACCTCCTCAAGCGATATGTCGGCGAAGGCGGTACAGCGACCGTCTATCGCGCCGAGCACCCGGAGCTTGGTATGGCGGCGGTGAAGATCCTTCGCTCCCGCCTGTCGCAAGACCCGGTTGCCATCAAGCGCTTCCTGCGCGAAGCTGAGTACGGCGCCCGCGTCAGCCATCCCAACATCGTTCGCGCCTACGATTACGGCCAGGCCGAGGGGCTGCACTATCTGGCATTGGAGTGGGCCGAAGGCGAACCGCTGGCCGAGTTCGTCAATCGCTCGGGGCCTCTCGCGCCATCTCTGGTGGCCAAGATCGTTGAGCAGATTGGCGCGGCGCTGACCTCGGCCCACCATGCCGGCATCATCCACCGGGATCTCAAGCCCGCCAACATCATGTATAACCCAGCCGAACAGAGCGCCAAGCTGCTCGACTTCGGGATCGCACGCGACTCCGATTCCAACCCCGAGGAGCGGCTCACCCGGGCGGGGTTCTTTGTGGGTACGCTCCAGTACGTTGCTCCCGAGACCTTGAGCGGCGAGCTGGTGAAGGAGCAGGCGGATGTCTACAGCCTAGCCACGATTACCTATTATTTGCTCACCGGATGCCTGCCATTTACTGGAAAAAGCCCCAGAGAGTTGTTTCAGCAACTACTCACGCAAGCGCCGGTTCCCCTGAACGATGCCAGGAAGGGACTGCGATTTCCGACGGCCGTTGAAGCTGTGGTCATGCGGGGGCTCGAACGGGAACTCTCCAAGCGTTGCAAGACGGTGGACGAATTCGCCGGCGCGTTCTGCGCGGCGGTTCGAGAGGAAGCGCCAAAGCGGTCAGGTTTCTTCGCCGGTCTCTTCCGAAAGAGCGGGGAGTGACCGACGATGAGTCGCTGCGCCGGCTGCTCCTGGCGCGCTCGGTCAAGCGAGGAGATTTCGTGCTGTCCTCGGGACAGCGGTCGTCCTATTACATCGATTGCCGGCCGGCAACCATGTCGGCTGCGGGCATGGTCCTGATCGGCCGTATGGGGTGGGAGGCGATCAGCGCTGCCGGCTGGCGCCCTGCCGCGGTGGGCGGTCTGACCATGGGCGCCGACCCGGTTGCCTACGCCATTGCAGCCGCGAGCTCCTCCACAGCCGTTTCAATCGACGCTTTCAGCGTTCGGAAGGAATCCAAGGATCACGGAACCGGCCGCCGGATAGAGGGAAACTTCGAGCCGGGCGACGCAGTGGTCGTCGTAGAAGACGTGATCACCTCGGGCAGCTCCGCCAGGAAGGCAGTGACCGCCATCGAAGCCGCCGGTGGAACCGTCCTCGGTATACTCGCAGTGGTAGACCGGGGCCAGGGCGGCAGAGAAGTCCTCGAGAGCGACGGCCGGCGGGTGGTCACCCTAACCACCGCCCGCGAGCTGGGCTTGGGAAGCCCGTGAACCGGCGCGCGATTGGACGGCTGGTGGCGGGGGTCGCGGCGGCTGCCGCTTTCGTGTGGGCGGCCCGGGCCGCGGAAAATGCCTCGATGCCGGAGTTCAAAGTGTACGACGGATTCTGGATGATGCTCGGCTCGGCGATCGCCGTTGCGCTGGTGGCCCCAGCGGTATGGAGCTGGCCCAGGGAGCGCTCACTCCTGGTCGTCGTAATCGCCTCGATTGTGGGCAGCGTGGTGCCCCTGGCTATCTCCGCCCTGAGGCACAGCCTGCCGCTCATGGCTCGACTGAAAGGGTCCTGGATGATAGCCGGGGCCGATCTGGTAGGACCCGCGATCGTGATCGGTTTCGCTTGTCTGTGGTTTGCCCTCCGCGACGAGGTGCCGGGGAGCCGCTCCTGACCCTCGATATCCTTACCACCTACCTCAATGACCCTGGCCGGCTCGCTGGCGGCACTCGAGCTGGTGGACCGCCTCACTCGGCTGTCCCAGGGAACCGAACGGGACAAAATGTTCGTCGCCCTGCGGGCTGACATCAAGGAAGATCAGGAGGTTCTAAAGCAACTCCTCGTTGGGCTGGGCGGGAAGAGAGCAATACTCGAAAGGCAGCGGCCTGGCTGATTGAAAAACTCGGTGAGGCCAAGCTCGAGGTAGATGACGCCGGCAAGGGCCAGCTCCAGCTGCTCGAGGCGCTGGAGGCGCTCGGCCTGGGAATACAGGGAAAGATGGGGTTGTGGCGTGGACTGGGGGCGGCTTCAGCCCGGGTGCCGGAGCTGCGGAAGCTGGATTTCTCGCAGCTGGAGCGGCGGGCCCGCGAGCAGTTCGACCGAGTGGAGGCGCAGCGTCTGGAAGTGGCCCGTACAGCCTTTGGACCCCAACACGGAGCCCCGGATGCCTTCCTCCTCTGAGCCCATCGAGCCGCGCACCGGCTGGGTTCTTTACGATGCCGATTGCGCGGTATGCACCCGCCTGGCTCGCTCCTGGACTACGACGTTTGCGCGACTCGGTCTCTCGGTTGCGCCGCTCCAAAGCCCCTGGGTCAGCGAGCGCACCGGCCTCAGCGGGCGCGAGCTTCTGAGTAACATCCGACTGCTGGAGAACGACGGCAGCCTCTTCTCGGGCCCCGAGGTGTATCGCTACGTCATGCGGCGGCTCTGGTGGACCTATCCGCTCTACCTGCTGTCTCGAGTGCCTGGTCTCTCACGTGTCTTCGACTGGAGCTACCGCACCTTCGCTCGCAACCGAAGGGTGGTCTCGGCCGGCTGCGACCTGCCCCGGGCATAGTACCCGGCTCCGAAATTCTCAGGAGGAATTTATGAACGAGGAGGTCTTCAACCTGGAGGTCCGGAAGTTTCTCAAGCGCTTCGGCGTCACCGCCCAGCGCGAGATCGAGAAGGCGGTTACGACCGCGCTGGAGCGGGGAACCCTCAAGGGCAATGAAGCGCTGGCGGTAAATGCAACCCTGACGATTTCCGGGGTGCTACCGGCGCTGCGCATTGAAGACGAGATCCATTTGCAGACACCCTGAACGCCACCATTTCCAGGAGGCCGCTATGGCAAGGCGTACACGGTACCGCTTGGACCGCGTCACGGTAGAGGCCGGCGAGGCGCGGCCCTCGACCTGGACGTTTGGTGGCGATACGGTGTCAGGAACCGAGCAGACCTACTCAGTCCGGGACGAGAACTTTACCGGTCGAAACCAGTGGGTATTCCTGGTAAGGACCCCAACCGGTCGGGCCGGCCGGGTCGAGGTCCGTCCTCGCACCACTCCGAACGTGAAGGCGTGGGCGGAGCTGCCCGACCGCTCCATCACGTTTCTGCAGGCTACCAAGGGCGAGGCCCGAGGCAAGTGGTACTGCAAAGTGGCCCTGGCGGATCCCACTGGACTGAAAAGCAGGGACGTGATTCGGGCCGATGAGCGGGGCAAGCTGCCGGCGTGGTTCGACGTTCTCAAGGGACGCATGCGGATGAAGCAGAGCGTGAGGACTACCCGGGGGAACGATGGCGAAGATCTCGTGGTACTGGTGGGTTCGGGCGATCACGTAGCGATGATCCGGCTTTTCTTTGCTACCAAGGTCTGGATTCTCAAGGAAAGGATAGCTCTCGGAGCATGACCTCCCTGCCAGCGCCGGAACGGCAGTGCAGCGCCTGCGCCGAAGTGGCCGGACATCTCTCAGCCCCAGGCGGCGTGATAGTCGACGATGGCCTCTGGTACGTCAGCCACCATACGGGGCCCTACACCGACCCAGGCGAGCTCATCGTGAAGACCCGGCGGCATTGTGAATCTCTTGCCGAACTCACCCTCCAGGAGGCCGAGTCTCTGGGCCCCTTGCTTAGAGCCGCAGTGGGAGCGTTGGAACGGACGGTCACCGCGGAGCGGATCTACGCGGTGTCCTTCAATGAGCGGCTAAGGCACGTTCATTTTCTCTTGTTGCCCCGCACAGCCGCGATGCCCCGGGGCCATGTGATCTCCGACATTTATCGAAGGCTTCGAGCTCTGCTCCGCAAAGCGCGGCTGGCCTCAAACCCCTCTGTAGCGGAGCGGGCCGCTGCAGCTTCGCGAGTGCGGCAGGAACTGCAGGGCGCCTGAATCATGGGATTTTCGGAAGCAACGCGCGCCAGACTCTCCGTCACCCCTCTCGACAGCGAACCTGACGCCCGGGAATGTGCCCAGCTGATGGCAAGCTCGGAGCCATGGATAACGCTGGGCCGCAGCTTTGAGACCGCGCTGAGCATCGTACGTGATCCGAGCCGCGAGGTCTACCTGGCGCGGGACGAGAGCGGTGTGGCCGGGTTTCTGATCGTGTGCATGACCGGTGCCTTCGTCGGCTACATTCAGACGGTTTTCATCGCCCCCCGCTGCCGCAGCCAAGGGCTCGGGTCCAGGCTAGTCGAATTCGCCGAGGAGCGAATCCTGCGGGTATCCCCCAACATCTTCATGTGCGTCTCTTCGTTCAACCATGGAGCTCGCCGCCTCTATGAGCGGCTCGGTTACAGCGTCGTAGGCGAGCTAACCGACTACCTGGTGCAGGGACACTCGGAAATCTTGCTTCGCAAAACAATCGGTCCGATCATGGGGCCCGCTGTAACCCGCTGACCCATATGGCGAGCCGATGATCGCCCGGGTAGGATCGAAGCATGCGCGAAGCACGGCTGAGGCCGAAATATGCAAACCTCTATCCGACCCTTACCCCCGGCCAATGGGAGCCTGCCGCGCGGGTGGCTGAAGCGGTTCTTGCCCGGCTTCTGCTGCTGGAGATCTCGGAGTCTCCGCTTCTCGAGCGAGTTCTGCCCGAGGAACACTTCGAGTTCCGGGGTTGAGAGGCCACACGGGGAGCCCGCAACTTTCGGCACGGCACGCAGTGCCGATCCTGGAGATGGCAGTGAATAAGATCGATCCAGCCGACCACCTTCGTTATCCAATCGGGCCTTTTCGGTTCGAGGGAGACAACAGCTCCGCCCACCGCGAGCAGTGGATAGGCGAGATTTCCCTGGCGCCCGGCTTCCTGCGAGCCGCCGTGGCTGGTCTGACGCCGGTTCAACTCGATACACCGTATCGCGACAACGGCTGGACTGTGCGTCAAGTGGTGCACCATCTGCCGGACAGCCACCTCAATGCATACACCCGCATCAAGCTGGCGCTGACCGAGAAGGAGCCCACAATCAAGCCGTACGACGAGGCACGGTGGGCTGAGCTGCCCGATGCGCGCGTGGGGAACATCGAGCCTTCGCTGAGCCTGCTCGAATCTCTCCACCGACGCTGGACAATGCTTCTACGCCAGCTGAGCCCCGTTGACTTCGACCGCCCGTATCGGCACCCGGAGCATGGCCGCATCTTTATAGTCGACGAGGCCTTAGCCATGTACGCCTGGCACGGCCGGCACCATGTTTCACACATAACATCACTGCGCGAGCGGATGGGCTGGAGCTGAGGCGGGAACGTTTCAGGTAGGCCATACGTTGTTCGAAATGGACTCAAGAGAGAGGAACCATGACACAGCTGGAAAAAGCCACCTTCGGTGCGGGGTGCTTCTGGGGCGTCGAAGCGGCGTTCAGGAGAGTACCCGGGGTCACCGATGCCCTCTCGGGCTATCTCGGCGGGACGTTGGCAAACCCCAGTTACAAGGACGTTTGTACCGGACGGACCGGTCATGCGGAGGTAGTAGAAGTAACCTATGACCCATCAAAGGTGAGATACGAAGACCTACTTAACGTCTTCTGGACCAGTCACGACCCTACGACCTTGAACCGCCAGGGGCCCGATCGCGGTACGCAGTATCGCTCGGCGATCTTCTACCACGGCGAGGCACAGAAGCACGAGGCGCTCGCGTCGAAAGAGCGCTGGAACGCCTCGGGCCAGTTCTCCCGCCCGGTCGTCACCGAGGTAACCCCTGCCTCGACTTTCTACCGGGCCGAGGAGTATCACCAGCGTTACCTCGAGAAGCAGGGACTGACCAGCTGCCACATCCCGTAACGTTTCCCGCATTTCGGTGCTCCAACGCTCAGTAGCCGGGCCCCTCAGTGGTCCGGTGGGTGCGGTTTATCTCATCCTTCGCTCGCCACAGAGCCCATGACGAGACTATTTCTCCTCGCCGCAACAATATGCTACCTGACCCCGGCCGCATTGCTGGGACAGAACGCGCCGGCCCGATCACACGACCTGGGTATACCTCTGGATGGCACGCCGGGGCCCCTGAACGCCATAACCGATGTGCCCGGAGTGGCGGTGGGCCATGCCACCCTGGTACGCGGCTCGGGCAAGCTTCGAGTAGGAATCGGACCGGTTCGCACGGGCGTGACCGCGGTGTTTCCGCGCGGCCCGGCCGACCCGTCCCACGTGTTTGCCGGTTGGTTTAGCCTGAACGGCAATGGGGAAATGACTGGCACTGCCTGGATCGACGATTACGGGCTGCTGGTCTATCCCATCACCATCACTAACACCAATAGCGTCGGTACCGTTCGAGACGCGGTGATCGAATGGGGCAGAACCAGATTGCCCGGGGTGTTCAACTGTTGCCTGCCGGCTGTGGCCGAGACGTGGGATGGAGACCTGAGCGACATCTATGGTTTTCATGTGAAGAAGGAACACGTCTTCGCCGCTCTGGGCGCCGCAAAGGCTGGCCCGGTGGCTGAGGGCAACGTGGGGGGTGGCACCGGCATGCAATGTCTCGGCTTTAAGGGCGGCATAGGGACAGCGAGCCGGCGGCTGTCCACCCGGCCGGAGGGCTACACCGTCGGTGTGCTGGTACAGTGCAACTTTGGCTTGAGGCGGCAGCTGCGCATAGCGGGGGTGCCGGTGGGCCAGGAGATTACCGAGCCCAAGCGATGTTACGACACCAGCGCAAAGCTTGGTTCCGAGCAAGACGGCATGCGCTGCCCCCAGGGGGGTGACAAGGAGCGGGAGCAAGGCTCCATCATTGTCGTCATCGCCACCGACGCGCCGCTCCTGCCACATCAGCTGCGCCGGGTGGCGCGCCGGGCCGCCCTCGGTATCGGACGGATGGGGGGAATCGCGGGCGCAGGCTCGGGAGATCTTTTTCTGGCGTTCTCGACCGCGAAGACCGGGGCCAGTGATAGCGCTGGCGTAAGCTCGGTGGGGATGCTGGACGACAGCCGAGTCGATCCGATCTACGAAGCCACGGTGCAGGCGACGGAGGACGCCATCATCAATGCTATGCTGGCGGCGAAGACGATGACTGGCGCGGATTACCTGCGGGTTCCGGCTCTGCCGCACGACAGACTCAGGGCGGTGCTTCGTAAATACGGGAGACTTCGATCCTAGCTCCTCGCTCCAGCCCCTGACTCCTGCCGCCCAACGCAAGCGGGTGAAATGTCTTCCATATATAAAGATAGGGAAGGATCATCAGCTCGGTGAAGCGCTGCAGGGCGGTGGGAAAGGGGAACCTCCGGCGGAACTCGAGCGCGGTGACACCCAGCAGGGCACGGAGGTGCCGCCCGAAGCTCTGGGGAGAGGAGTATTCCAGGCGGTAGGACACGTCCGCCACTGAAAGTCCTGCAGCCTCGAAGAGGTAGGAGGCATGAAGCAGGCGAACGGCAGCCAGGTAGTTCTTGGGCGACGGGAGCCCCGCCCGGGCAAATCGGGACATCAAGGTGCTGGGGCGGACATACAGTCGCTGCGACAGGTTGGTTACCGTGGGCGACTCGGGCGCCAACCGGATCATGGCTTCGACGAAGAGTCTGGTATCGGCGGGCGCGTCGGACAGCGCCTCCAGTATAGGCCCCTGGATCCGTGCCACCGCCCGAGTAGCCGGTTGTCCCACCACCATGCGCAGTCTGCTCCAGCCGGCAGGTGAAGTCACATCCACCACTTGGCGCACCCCTGAGGCGCCCAGGCGAAGCAACATCTCAGTGGACGACGGGTCGTGCTGGGAGACCAGCGCCACCGTAGGAATACCTGGAAACTCCCGGACCAGATGGCCTACCACGTCCACCTGCTCCGGCACACAGCGATGCACTGAGACGAGAACGGCGTCCACCGGCCGTTCCCGAACAATCCGTACCGCATCGGGAATCGAGTCCCGGTGAACCAGCGAGAAGCAGCCGCTCCCCGCGGCCTCTACCCGCGCACGCTCCAGCGGCAGTAGGACCGTAGCAATCGTGGGCGAACCCCCATTCCCTGAGCCAGAACTCACGCTGTCCTCTCGGTAGGTCGTGCGGGAGAGTACGCCGGGGTCGTCAACCGAGTTTAAATCCGAAACGGCACGATCCTCGGCCTCGTCAGGTTAAAAAACGCGCTCAACCAGGATAGACTGGCGCCGGCAACCATCCGGCGCCCTGGAGCATCCAATGTCGGTTGTCATGCGATTGTACTTCCTCAGGTGGTATGGCTGAGCCGCAGAGCGGGTGTATCCTTCGAGGCGCCCCTATCAGTCTCTGACGTGAGCGATACGACCATCGATCTCTTCGCCTCCCTTCAATCAGCGCTCGGGGCCCAGTATCGGCTCGAGCGGGAGCTCGGGCGTGGGGGGATGGGAGTCGTGTTTCTCGCTACGGACACCGCTCTGGACCGCCAGGTAGCCATCAAGGTCGTGCATCCGGAGCTGGCACCACACGAATCGATCACCCGTCGATTTCTGGCCGAAGCGCGCACGATAGCAAGGCTGCGTCATCCCAACATTGTGGCTGTGCACTCGGCCGGTAGCGGCCATGGTCTCCTCTACTACGTCATGGACGAGGTGCCCGGCGAGAGTCTGCGGCAGAGATTGACCCGCCAAGGCTCCCTCTCGCCGGAGGACGTGACCCGCATAGTCTCCGACCTGGCTGCCGCACTGGATGCCGCTCGCCGCGCCGGCGTGGTACACCGAGATGTGAAACCCGAGAATGTCCTGCTGGAGGAGGCCAGTGGCCGCGCCTTGCTGGTCGACTTCGGCATTGCGCGGGCGGTAGCAGTGGAGGCGGGCGGATCGAGTACTGGTCAAGGCGTCGCGGTCGGCACCCCCGTCTACATGAGTCCGGAGCAGGCCGCAGGAGAGGAAATCGACGGTCGCAGCGACATTTATGCCCTGGGCGTGGTCGCCTACGAGATGTTGGCCGGCCACCCCCCCTTCCAGGGACCCCACCGGGTAGTGGTTTCCAAGCACATAGCTGAGCGTCCCATCCCGATCGGGCGGCTGAAACCCGAGACGCCAAAGGATCTTGCCTTCGCCGTGATGCGTGCGCTGGAGAAGCAGCCCGCCGAGCGCTGGCAGACCGGTGAAGAGCTTCGTAAGGCTGTGGCGGGTGAGGTCCTGCCCGCCCGCAAGCTTCCGCTCCGGCGGCTGATCTCACTGGCGGTCGTGGCGATCGTGTTACTGGCCGCCACCGTCGCCCTGGCGCGCAGAAGCCCCGGCCCCCCGCGCGGGGTCAATCCTCGCCATTCTATTCTGGTGCTGCCGTTCGACAACCTGCGGAACGAACCCTCAGTCGAGTGGCTGAGGGACGGCAGTGTCAGCATGCTGGGACTCAACCTGTCCCAGTGGAACGACCTTACCGTGGTGGACCATGAGCGGCTCCACGACCTCCTCGCGAAGCGCGGCCTCAAAGTCGGAGACGATATCGGATTGGAGATGGCCCGACGGCTCGCCCGTGAAGCCGGAGTCTGGACCGTGGTCCTCGGCGACTTTACGCCTGCCGGCGATTCGCTCCACCTTACCGCCCGGGTATTCGACGTCGCCAGTGGCAAACGAGTCGATGTGGCGAGGGTGGATGACCGTTCAGCTGTTGACGTCCGGCCCCTGTTCGATGCCCTCGCCGCCAAACTGCTGGACCTCTCGGGTGCGCCGAACGAAATCCGCATCGGGCTGGCGCGTGCCACTACCGGCTCGCTGGAAGCGTTTCGGGCTTACCTGAGGGGTCTGGAGCAGCTCAACCGCTGGGACTTGGCCGGAGCGCAGCGAGACCTCGAGCGCGCCATCGCGCTGGATACGACTTTCGGGCTGGCGTACTACAAGCTTGCGTTGACTCGAGGCTGGATGGTGGGAACTGAAGATTCAGTCACCGACCGTACGATCCTGCGCGCCACGAAGTACGCGGGGAATCTTCCGGCGCACGAGCGCACTGTTATCAATGCTTACCGAGCCTTCTACGGAGGCGAGTACACCGAGGCCCGCTCGCTCTATCAGGACCTGCTGGCGCGCGATTCCGGCGATGCCGACGCCTGGTATGGTCTGGGCGAGGCCTGGTTTCATGACACCGGGGAGGTCAATCTGGCGCCGGCGTGGACTCAGGCATTTCGCTCCTTCAAGCGGGCGCTTTCGCTTGATCCTAATTACGCATTGGCGTACGACCACGTGCACGCCATGCTGACTGAGAGCGCGGTCCGCAATCCATTCTATGCCTTGTTACCGGGCGATTCCTTCGCCATTACCCGGACGTCTACCGGCCGCGGAGTGATGGACAGTTCCACAGTCGCGGCGGCGGTGCGCCGGGCGCGGGGAGAGGCGCTCAATACCGCTCGGAGCTGGGTTGCCAGCCAGCCGACCACGCTCCGTGCCCATGGAGCTATGGTGAATGCTCACATCACTGCCGGGAATTACCAGGCCGCACTTTCGGAGGTCGAGCGTTTCCGGGAAGCAACCCCGCTTCACCCCGAACTGCCGTTCGTTCAAGCCCGCATCCGTTTTGCCTCGGGAGAGGTAGATCGCGCAGCAGCTCAGCTGCGCGGCGCCCTGGACACCGCAACGCCCCGGGATTTCGAGCCTTACGAGGGGACTCCCACCGTATTGGGCGACATCGCGGCAGCGGCTAACGTCTTCGCGTATCAAGGCGATCTGGAGAATGCTGCGAAGGCCATAGATCTCGCGGACCAGGTACGTCGCGAAGTCCTGGTTGAGCCACACGGGATCGCCGGAGACCCCAAGGGGGAGTCGTGGAGACGCGCCAGACTCGGTGAGCTGTACGCCGCCGCCGGCGCACCCGCGGCAGCACTCCGCCAGGTGTGGCAGAGCGCCGCGGAAGCCGGGCGTATGGCTGCACCCGACAAACGCAAGCATTTCATTCATACCGGCGCCACAGCCGCAATCGGCCTCTTCACCGGGCTGGCCGCAGACAGTACAGCGGTAGGCGAGCTTCAGGCGATCTCCGGTGAGACGCCCTCCAAAGAAGTACGTGCGCTTCTCGCCATGAGCCGCGGCGACTCAATTGCCGCTCGGCGGGCACTCTCCGAGCCGGACTCGGCCGCAACTACCAAGCATATGTACCCGGTCTACAGCCGCCCCTACGCGGCGCAGGCTTACTATCTGCTCGGCGACTACGAGACAACGCTTCGCGTGCTCCAGGATTTCGAGCCGGCCAATCTCCACACCGGCGGATTCGACTCCCGGTGGGGCATGTTGGGAAGAGTGCGCCTGCTGCGAGGAGCCGCCTACGAGCGGCTCGGCCGGCGGGCGGAAGCTCGCCAGGAGTACCGTCAGGTGCTGACCCAGTGGAAAGATGCCGATGTCGAACTGCAGCCATTTGTGGACCAGGCACGGCGCGGTCTGGCGCGGGTGGGGATGGTTAGTTGAGGGAGTCTGGAGTTAGGGTCTAGGGTCTAGGATCTAGGGTCTACCCAAGCTACCGCCTGTAACCCACTTAGGCTCTAGACCCTCGACTCTAGACATCTGGTAACCCAACCGCCGTTCCACTATATTGACGAACTGGTCAAGCGCGATGATCGCGGCGCCGCAAGGCGCTCGAGGAAAGTCCGAGCTCCATCGGGTAGACTGCCAGGTAACGCCTGGGCGCCGCAAGGCGACGGACAGGGCCACAGAAAATAAACCGCCCCTTTAGGTCGCAAGACCTCGGGGGGTAAGGGTGAAACGGTGGGGTAAGAGCCCACCGCGCCGCTGGTAACAGCGGTGGCAGGGTAACCCCCAGTCGGAGCAAGGCCAAATAGGCGGCGAGGTGTGACCCACACCGACAATCCCGAAACTTCGAGTAGAGGTCAGGGAAGCCGCGGGTAGGCTGCTAGAGGTGGCCGGCGACGGCCATCGCAGACAGATGATCATCTCCCGGTCTTTCCGACTTCGAGCCTCTGGCGAGGGGGAGGATGTACCTGGGAAACAGAACTCGGCTTACGGCATGACCAGCTGCGGCCCCCCGGATTCATACGGGGGGCTGTTGGTTTTGGGGAATGCAGCCGGTTAGCTTATCCCTGTCACAAGCCTCCTATAGGGAGACAGAATGCTATTCCATACCGCTGGTTTGACCGCTCTTGTCGCTGCTGTTCTGACGTTGCCCTCGGTTACCCGGGCGCCCGTCACCACCAAGTACCGCATTGACCAGTCGCTGTCTCAGGAGATCGACGCGACTGGGGCCGGTGGCGCCAAACAGACTATCTCTTTCACTACCTCGAGCTTCGTTACGGTCCGCCTGGCCGATAGCCTCGGAGGCAAGGCAATGCGGGTGGTGATCGATTCGCTGCGCGGAGACAGCATGACGCCGATTCCCGCCGCAGTGCTCGATAGCGCCCGCGGGGCTGTGTTTAGCGGCTTCGTCGAAAAGTCCGGAAAGCCTCTGGGACTGGAACCGGTGACCGCCACCTCTCCGGCGGCGCAGGTTCAGGGGCTGCTGAGCGACTTCTTTCCCTGGATCAGGACTGGACTGAAGCTGGGCGAGAGCTGGACCGATACCACGGCCAAGGTGAATGGTGTCGGAGCGGACAGTGTAACCGTCCGGCGGGTGAGCGCCTACAAAGCGGCAGGCAACGAAAACCACGGCACCCGAAAGGCCGTTCTAATCACTGAGGACTTCACTTCATCGGTTGCGGGTACTCAGCCCACACCGAGCGGACCCGCACGGATCGAAGGCAATGGCAGGGGAAAAGGCTCCTATTATGTGGGAACCGACGGACGCTACCTCGGCGGCAGCTGGCAGCAGCATTCGTCTCTAAAAATTTCGGGTGCGTTTGCCCCGGAGCCACTCCCGATCACGATCACGCAAACCACCAAGGTCACCACCCTCAAGTGAGCGGGGACAGACTGTGAAGCGCACTCTGACAGTGCTGGCCTCGTTCGCTCTGGCGGGGTGCGGCTCGGCGGCCACCGGAGGCGGTCAACCCGAGGGCCCGGCCCCTGACCCCGGACCCGTCACCCCTCCAGGAGTTCCCGCCCCGACCGGCGTGATCTACCGCCCGATTCGAAGCGCGGTCTATACGTTGGAACGGCACGACAGTCTCTCTCTTCAGCTGCCGGGCGGTGCCAGCCAGCAGCAGCTGATCGATCGCACAGCCTTTGTCAACGTGACGTTGGTGCCGGACACCGGCGGGTACCAGGCCACCATCGTCCTGGACTCATTGCAGGCTTCGGTGGGCGGGGTTCCCGCTGCCCTGGACTCTCTGGTACCGGCCTGGGGGACGCGTTGGACGGGCACTCTCACCGCCAATGGTGAGCTTTCCGGGCTGATAGCGGATCGGTCCACCACCCTGGGGGACCAAGTGGGTCCCGCCATTCGCAGTCTCTTTCCGACGCTACCCCCGGGCGGCGTGCGTACAGGGATGGAGTGGGCCGACACTACCGACGTACCGGTCAGGGCCGATGCCTTCGACGCCGCCGAGCGGGGAATCACGAGATATAGGGCGGTTGAAAGCGACAACCCCCGCACCCGAAACGCCATCAAGCTCGAAAGCAGTGGGTCCTACGATAGAACGGGCAAAGGCGTGCAGTTCGATCAACAGCTGGAGATGTCGGGCAGCGGAACCCGCACAGCAGTGCACTATTTTGGGCAGGATGGGATCCTGATCTCTGCTCGCGGCAGCGATGCCGGCGACATGACCATCACCGTACCCGCCGTGGGGCAGACGGTACCTGTAAAGCAGGCTGGTAGCTACACCATCACTTCAATACGCCCGCCGAATCGCTGACCCTTAAAAAACGGTATTCGGGTCTCGGCCGAGCTCCTGCACGCTCCGAACCTCTCGTTCATCAGCCGTCGTGGAACCGGCATCATCCGGGCGGGGACGAAGACGCTCGATTCTATCGATAGCCCCGACCTTTATCCGACTCAAAGTGCCGCCCAGGCGGGTACGAACCTCCCCGCCCCTCGGGGTTAGCAGAGCGGCAATACCAGCGCCGACCAGCAGCCCCGCCACGGCAACGATGCGTTTTTCTCGTCGAGATTTGGTATTGCGTCTCCGGACCTCGCGCTGGAGCTGTCTTACCCTCTCAGCCGCATCGCCTCGAAGGCTGCGCAACCCTCGACCCACTCGCCTGCGTGTCTTGGACCCTTCATCCGGGGCCAGCAAGACGGCGGCGCCAGCACCCAGGGCTGCAGCCAGAACCGCCAAGGCGACAAAACCTCCGCTGCCGCCGTCCGGAGCGCTGGCGGACTCGATGTCGTTGTGGTGTTCGGTCATCTGACGGCCTTTCACTGAGATCAAGTTCTTCAGGTGGAGCTTGGTAGTTCAGCAACCCGCCGGCAACTCACGCCACCGATCCAGGTTTCAATCTACGAGCCGCAGAGGCATCACCAGGGCGAGATAACTGGCAGGGTCATTCCATCCTACCGGCTCACACGTCGCGGCTCTCTCCGGGGCTTTGAAGGTCATCCTGACCTCATCGGTCGGAATGTACTTCAGAATTTCGAGCAGGTAGGCGGCATTGAAGCCGATCTCGAGCGGATCGCCCTCATAGCTGACGTTTAGCTCTTCCTGCGCCTCACCCAGGTCGGGAGTCTGGACCGAGAGCTTGCACGATCCATTGGCAAACGCCATTCGGATCCGATGGGTCTGGTCGCTGGCGACGATACTCATGCGGCGGAGTGCCGCGGTAAGCGCTGACTTGTCCGCCGTAGCCACTTTGTCGTTCTCCCGGGGTATCACCTGCTCGTAGTTGGGGTACGGACCTTCGATGAGCCGGGTGAAGATCTGGGTTGTACTCGACCGGAAACCCAGATGATTTTCGCTACGGGCAATTTCTACCGTTTCTTCGGTGCTGAAGAGGCGGCGGATCTGCTCCAAGGCCTTGGGCGGTACGATCAGGTCGGCCTGCGACGCTCCACTCGCTTCTACCGTGGGAACGTCCATGCGGGCAAGCCGATGGCCGTTGGTGGCCACCATGCGCATCCGCTCAGGTCGGAGCTCCCAGAGAACGCCGTTGAGAATAGGGCGGCTTTCTTCGGTGCTCGCGGCAAAAGCCACGTGGGTGATGAGCTTCTGGAGCTCCTTGGACGAGGTGCGCCAGCCACCGTCGAACTTTACGCTCGGGAAAGCGGGAAACTCTTCCCGGGGCAGACCCAGCAGTTTGAACCTCGAGCGCCCGCATTCGATGGTGACTCGCTGCTCGCCGGATGCGGTGAGACGAATGGCGGCGCTGGGCAGCTCGCGGACGATTTCGACCAGCTTGCGCGCCGGGAGCGTGATGGCGCCTTCCTGATCTACTGATGCCGAGACGGTGGTGCTTACCGAGATGTCGAGATCGGTGCCCGACAGACGAATACCGTCTTTGGTGGCCTCCAGGAGAATATTCGACAGGATCGGCAGCGTAGTCTTGGCAGGGACGCTGGCGGCTACCGCCACGAGTCCTTCCTGGAGCTGCTCCCGCGTAATGGTGAGCTTCATGCCGTTCCTCAAGAGGCTATGACCAGATACTACTCTTCCATTTAAAATACTTAGTAGTGGTAGTAGAGGGTCTTGAAATGTGGAGCGCAGCGACAAGTGACCTTGCTTGCTCGCACTTACGACCTCTAGGCTCTGTCGACAGCATGTGTGTCGTGGGGATGATTCCCGGCCACAATGCTTCGATCTCCACTACTATCCAGAGTTCCCACAGCTGGTGAATCGGGCGGGGATTATTCTGCGCACAACTCCTGGCGCGCATGCTCGACCCGCTCGCGAAAGCTGCGATCCCGCGACATCTGCCGACTCACTTTGTCCACGCTATGAATTACCGTCGAATGGTCCCGGCCGCCGAATGCCTGGCCGATTTCAACCAGTTGCATTTCAAGTAGCTCGCGAGCGAGATACATCGCGATCTGTCGCGGGACGGTGAGCGTCTTGATCCGAGCCTTGGATCTGAGTCCTTCCGGCGTAACGCCCCATCGGCGGGCCACGACCTCCTGCACCTTGTTGATCGACGGAAGAGCCTTCGGGGCCGCCAGTCCATCCTCACCGGGGCGAATCTTGTCCGAGAGAGCCTCCCGGGCCAGCTCGATGGACACCTCTTTGTGCTTCAGTGAAGCGAACAACAGCAGCTTGATGATACAGCCCTCGAGCTCACGGACATTCGACCGTACGTGCTCCGCGATGAACCGGAGCACGTCATCCGGGATGGTCAGCTCGAGGTGGTCCTGCTCCTGTTTCTTTCGGAGGATGGCGATCCGGTGCTCCAGATCGGGCTGGCCGATATCCGCAACCATTCCCCACTCGAACCGGCTTACCAGCCTGGCTTCTAGTCCGGGGAGCTCCTTGGGTGGGCGATCCGAGGTGAGCACGATCTGCTTATTGCCCTCGTAGAGGGCATTAAACGTATGAAAGAACTCCTCCTGGGTCATTTCCTTGCCTTCAAGGAAATGTACGTCGTCCACCAAAAAGAGGTCGACGTCGGTTCGATAGCGCCGGCGGAACTCGGGCATTGTCCGGCTGTGTATGCTCTCGATCACCTCGTTGATGAATTGCTCCGCGCCCACGTAGAGCACCCTGGTGTCGGGGTGGTGTTCACACACGGTATGGGCGATGGCTTGCATGAGGTGGGTCTTGCCCAGCCCGGTGGCGCCGTAGATGAAAAGCGGATTGTAGGTCTTCCCCGGCGACTCGGCCGCTGCGTGAGCCGCCGCCGCAGCCAGCTCGTTGGATTTACCGATTACGAAAGTATCGAAGGTATACCGCTCGTTAAGCGGCTGAGTGCTGGGGTTGATTTGAGTCGTAACCACGGCCGGCACCGAGGGCGCCACGAAGAAGTCCATCTGGGGCCGTTTCTGGCGGTCTTCGTTGACCCTAAAGACGACCGAGGTAGGCTGCCCCAGAACTGGCTCCGCCAGACGCGACAGAAGAGTGGCGTGCTTGGTCTCATTCCACTCCACCGCGAACTGATCCGGGGCCCCGATGATCAAACGGCCCTCATCGAGGCCAATTGCCTCAGTGGGCTCGAGCCACGTCCGGATGGTGTGGTCTGAAAGTTCGCGATGCGCATCGTCGAGGATGCGCTTCCATGCGTCTTTTGCGGACAGCTGCATCGGTACTCGAAAACGGAAGGAATTTTCCAAGGGCGAGAGATGTTACGGGTGGGGTCTAGAAATGTCAATCGGGACTTGACAAGCGGGAAGGTCGGGAAAGACGGGAAGGGCGGCAAGGAAAAAGAATTTCATCCGAGTCATCTCTCTTCCGACCACTCAATGCTAAAATCCTCCTCCAGTTTTCCCTTCGCGCCTTTCCCGTCCGTCCCGCCCTTCCCGCCAACTTGACCCTATCGCGCTCTCCCCACTAACTTCCTCGGCTCACTTGGAGGATTTTAGATGAAGCCGTCCTATCGGCCTCGCAACAAGCGCCGGATCAACAAGCACGGGTTCCGCGCCCGCATGGCCACGCGCTGGGGCCGTGCGGTTCTGTCGCGCCGCCGGAAGAAGGGGCGAAGGCAGCTCACCGTTTCGCTTCCGTCGAAGCACGGAGGTTCCTGACGGGTTCGGAGCGCCTGCCGCGGGCCCACCGGCTCGCGCGCGCCTCCGACATTCGCCGTTGCCTTGCCCGTGGCCGGCGCCGCCGATTCGAGCACCTGGACATGATCTGGATGGAAAATCCAACGGGCCAACCACGGATGGGACTGGTAGTTCCCAAGTTTCAGGCTTCCGCGGTGGCCCGCAATCGTCTGCGGCGCCGCCTGCGGGAAATATGGCGCCGGGAAGTTCAGCAGCGGCAGCCCTCGTGGGATCTGGTCATCAGGGCTCGACGAGAGGCCTACAGCGCCAGTTTCGAGGCGCTCCAAGGCCAGGTCCTCAGCTGGCGCGAGACCGTACTTGGTGCCGGGTGAGCCGTGTTTCTTCTCAGAGTGCCTCGCCGGGTTCTCGCTTCGATCATCCGCGGATATCAGCTGGCCATTTCCCCCGCTTTGCCGCCGAGCTGCCGCTTCACTCCATCGTGTTCCCAGTACGCGCTGGAAGCGGTTACCCGGCATGGCGCACTGAGGGGTACCTGGCTCGCTGCTCGCCGTCTTGTCCGCTGTCATCCGTTTCATCCGGGCGGGTACGACCCTGTCCCCTGACGCCGTGAACTGAGTCCATGGACCGCCGTACCATCTGGGCGATTCTGCTGATGATGGCAATCGCGATCGCGCCTGCGATTTTTTTCAAGAAGCCGCCCGCTAGCGGGACAGCGGGACAGCGGGACAGCGGGACGGATAGTCTTACCGGCCCAGCCAGAGCCCCTTCGCCTGCCCTTGCAAGAGACAGCCAGGTCGGCCGGGCTGTTGACAGTACTCATGTGGTCAGTGCTGACCCGCTGACCCGCCGACCCGCTGACACACCTCGCGGCGAAGCCGCAACCGACACCGTCCATATCACCTCGCCCCTCTACACCTACGGCATCAGCACCCGGGGCGGCCGGC
This sequence comes from Gemmatimonadales bacterium, assembly GCA_013813435.1. Lineage (GTDB taxonomy): Bacteria > Gemmatimonadota > Gemmatimonadetes > Gemmatimonadales > GWC2-71-9 > CAVVWJ01. The sequence continues at coordinate 2,923 of JACCRS010000176.1, read as the reverse complement.
TGGTCGAGGCCACCCTGAGCCGCTACCGCTCGATGTCGCCGGCACAGCAGGGCGCTCTGGCGCAGCTCCTTCCGGTGGACAGCCGGCTTTTGGGCCTGACCTTCGTGCTGGGCCGTGACACCATTCCCTTTCACGATTGGCCGCTCACGGTGTCCGCCGAGAGCCTGGACGTGAAGACGCCCACCGCCCTCCGGTTGAGCGGCGCGCGTGACGGAATCAACGTCGATTTGACCTACACCTTCCGTCCCGATGATTACCAGATCGGAGTCGAGGGACGGGTGACGGGGGTCGGCCCCAATGGTGGACTCGTGAGGGTAGGGATGGGGCCGACGATCGCTAACACGGAGGCGGATTCCAGCGAGAACCGCCGGGCTCTGGCGCTGGTCACCAAGCACGACGAGACGGAGCGGACCGACTTCTCGGGCTTGAAGCCGGGCGAGCCTAAGATCATCAGCGGGCCACTGGAGTGGGCCGCTATAAAGTCGAAGTACTTCGTTACCGCCGTACTGACGCTCGACAGCACCCGTGGTGGCATCAGCGGCGCCGCCGCCGTGGTACCTCCGACGGCGGGTGACGAGCCAAGCAGGGCCAGCGTCGATCTCAGTCTGCCGTTGCCGCCCGGCGGCGCCTTCGGCTACATGACCTACGTGGGTCCAATGGAGATGGACCGGCTCGGCCGGATCGGTCACAGCTTCGACGACGTCAACCCCTACGGATGGCCCGGTTTCCGTACGATCATCCGCCCGGTTGCGGCCGGCGTGCGGTGGCTTCTGGTGTGGATGCACGAGCATCTGCATCTGGCCTATGGGCTGGTGCTCGTCATCTTCGGCATACTGGTGCGCGCGATCCTCTGGCCGCTGAACCAGAAGGCAATGCGTGCCAACATGCAGTTGCAGGCGGTGCAGCCACTGATGAAGGAGATCCAGGAGAAACACAAGAGCGATCCGCAGAAGGTGCAGCAGGAGATGTTCAAGCTGTACAAGGAGCACGGGGTCAATCCGTTGGGAGGGTGCTGGCCCATGCTGCTTCCCATGCCGGTGCTTTTTGCGCTCTTCTTCGTGTTCCAAAACACGATCGAGCTTCGGGGTGCATCGTTCCTTTGGCTGCCGGACCTCTCCCGACCGGATCCCATATACATCATCCCGGTCATCATGGGGGTCTCGATGTGGGGTCTGACCAAGGTCGGGCAGATCGGCATGGAGGCCAACCCGCAGATGAAGATGATGCTCTACATCATGCCGGTGATGATGACCTTTCTGTTCCTCAACTTTGCCTCCGGCCTCAACCTCTACTATGCGGTGAGCAACATCGCCAGCATACCCCAGCAGTGGCTGCTGGCACGCGAGCGGCAGAAGCGGACAGCAAAGGCTATCGTTGACGTAAAGACCCGAGCGCCGGAGCCGAAGTCGAAGCCGGCACGGGCCAAGCGGAAGGCCTGACCCGACTCCCATTCCGCGGACTAAGCAACATGCCCGCCGCCGCACTTTAGTTCCGGCATGCTCTCCGATCCAATTGTCGCTTTGGCAACTCCCCCCGGTCGCGCGGCGTTGGCCGTGATCCGCCTGAGCGGACACGGGGTGTTCGAAATCGCCGGTCAGGTCATCGATGGATTCCGGGCGCTACCGGCCCGGATCGCCACGCTGGCCACCTTTCTGGGTCCCGACCGCCGTCCGATTGACCGCGGCATATACACTGTGTTCACCGGCCCCCGAAGCTATACCGGAGATGATGTGGTGGAGCTGTCCTGCCATGGCGGACTGCAGGTGCCGGCCCGTCTACTCGCGGCGCTCCAGGCTGCTGGTGCTCGTGCGGCACGCCCGGGTGAGTTTACCCGCCGCGCGGTCCTCAACGGCAAGCTCGACCTGGTACAGGCCGAAGCGGTGGGCGATCTGATCGATGCCACCGTCCCGGTCCAGGTGCACGCGGCACTACATCAGCTCGAAGGTGGCCTGTCCCGGCGACTTGCCTTCCTGCGAGAGTCGCTGATAGAGGTTCAGGCACTCCTCAGCTACGACATCGACTTCCCCGAGGAAGACGATGGACCGGTATCGTCCCAGCGTATTGCCGGGCAGATCGATGGTGTGGCCGCCCGGATCCAGCAACTGATTACCACGGCACCTTCGGCCGAGCGACTGCGTGAGGGGGCCCTGATCGTATTCGCCGGGCGCCCCAACGCGGGCAAGTCCTCGCTGTTCAATGCGCTTCTCGGCAGCGCCCGTACTCTCGTGACCGAGATCCCCGGAACGACTCGTGACGCGGTCGAGGCGCACACCGACTTCATGGGGTGGCCGGTCCGCCTGGCGGACACCGCCGGCCTGTGGGATGCTCCGTTAGAGATCGACCAGCTGGGGGTCGAGGTGAGCCGGCGCTATCTCGCCGCGGCGGATCTGGTGCTGCTTTGCGTGGAGGCGGGGCGGGATCCAGGCGATGACGAGGTAGCAATTCTCGAGGCCCGGCCCACTGTGCTGGTCCGCACCAAGATCGATCTGACTGGGGAAGTGCATGAGGGTCTTGGCGTTTCGGTGGTGACCGGGGCGGGGCTGGGCAATCTCCGCCAGGCAGCCGCCGAGCGGATATTCGGCGATCGAATCAGTCTGGCCGATTTGGAGCCCGCTATTACCCGTGAGCGTCATCGGGCCGCGCTCACGCGAGCCCACGAAGCATTGGCGGACGCCATTCCCCATCTGGGCCGCCATGGTGACGCTGTTCTCGCCGCGCACCAGGTGCGCGAAGCCACCACCGCGCTGGACGAGCTGCTTGGCGCGGTGGATATCGAAGAGGTGCTGGATCGGGTGTTTAGTAGTTTTTGTGTGGGGAAATGAAAGCGTGAGCGGGAAGAAAAAACGTAAGCTGTAAGCAGTCCCCGCTCACGCTGTTTGCATCCCCCGCGCCGCATCCTCCGCGACCTGGAACTCCTGTGCGC
>JACCRS010000167.1 GCA_013813435.1 Gemmatimonadales bacterium | reverse complement strand
CGGGTGACGTCGTAGATCACCTTGCCGTCGGCGCTGGTGAAGCGGGACCGGAGCCCGGTGAGGGTCCCCTCGTAGCCGAAGCCGGCGCCGGTGGGGGTGGGGTCCTGGATCCGGAGCGAGCCCACGATGTCCAGTTTGCCGCCCCGCCAGCCGGTGAAGTCGCAGGGCGGGGCGGTGAACAGGTAGGTGGCGTCGTCCGGCACCCCGTCGCCGTCGCTGTCGGCGGGCGATGACGGACTGACACAGGGAACGGCCAGCATTGAGGCAGCCTGGGGGGGCGCCTGGGTGGTCCCGATCGGATCGAGGGAGCTGCCCAGGGTGAGGGAGCTGAGCGCGGCCTCGATCTCGTCCCGGACGGTCTCTCCCACGGCAGTGGTGAGCTCATCGGCCGGGCCGGCACCGCTGAGGATGCTATCGCCGCAACCCGATGCTGTCAGGATGGTTAGGGCTGCAGCGAGCAGCAGCCTAGCCCGGTTTCTCATTATGGATCCTGCTCCTTCCTGCTATGACAAACGCTGGTTCGCGGGGGGATCAGTCAGGCACATCCTAACGCGGGCAGGGACGGCCATCAGAGTACAGCTCATCTGGGAGCATAACCCGGGCCTGGAAGCCCGAACAACCCGAATCCCGTCATGGCGGCTCTCCACCTTGTCAGCTGCAGCTTACAAAGCCTCAACAGCTATGCCCCCCCACCAAAATAATGTTGACGATCGGTTGATTGCGGCGCATACTCTGGAATCCCCTCTCGCCTTGTGAGACGCTGTGGAGCCGCGACGGTATCTCCGTTGCTTAGGTCAGCCATGCCTGTTCGCCGCGACCGGCGAGCCTATCCGCTTTCGCACTAAAAAACATCTCGCACTGCTGATATACCTGCGGTGGAGGCCAAGTCGCACCGGCGGGAGCGTCTGGCTGAACTGCTCTGGCCCAAGGGGTCGCCTACCGAAGCTCGGCACTCGCTGGCGACAGCACTCTCAACCCTCCGGCCCCGGTTGGGACCGGAGGGCCTCGAGTCTAGCCGGGATCATGCCCGACTGACACCCGGTCGTGTCAACCTGGATCTGGACCTACTCGAGGCCGGTGACATCCTCGGAAACGAGATTTCCGGTCCGCTCGAGGTGACGGCGTTCCTAGATGGCTTCGACATAGCCGACTCATCGGAGTTCACCCACTGGAAGGATGGACAGCAGGCTCGATTGCTGCCGGCGATCAAAGACGCACTCGTGGTGCTCATTGACCAATGCCGACGCACCGGCGACTCCCGTCAGATCGAGAGACTGGCTGACCGGATGCTCGCGCTCGATGATCTGAGCGAGGAGGCGATCCGTGCCAAGATGGAGGCCCGCGCCTTTGCGGGCGATCGACTCACGGCGCTGGAGATCTACGAGAAGTGGCGGAAGCAATTGGCGGAGGAGCTGCAGGCGGCTCCGTCAGGCCTGGTAGAGGGCATGGCCGTACGGCTGCGCCGCCGGGGATGGGAACGAACCACCCTGACGAATATCCCCAACGTGCCGACGGACCAGTGGCGGGGACGGCCCTTCATAGGGCGCACCGCCGAGTACCGGGTGCTCTACGAGGCGTGGGAAGCGGTGAAGCGGGGCGAGCCGGGGCATGCGTTGGTTCTGGGAGACTCCGGCGTGGGGAAGACCACTCTGGTCGAGAAGCTTACGACAGCAGCCGGTCTGGAGGGCGCGGCGATCAGCCGGGTGCAGTGCTATGACCTGGAGCGAGAGATCCCGTACTCCACCGTGTGTGGCCTCGTTCTCGGCTTGCTTGACCGCCCCGGTGTCTCGGGCACCCCGGGGGAGGCCATCGCCGAGTTGGCGCGTACAGTACCCGAGGTGCGACATCGCTTCCCCAGCATCCCGGCTCCGACTGACAGCCAAGGAGAGACGGCCAGGATTCGCTTAACGGAGGCTTTCCTCGAGATGTTGACCGCCGTAGCCGAGGAACACCCGGTTATCCTCGTGGTCGACGACCTTCATCTTGCGGATGACGTCAGCCTGGCGGTGCTTCACCTCATGATGAGGCGTGCGCGTGGCCGGCCAATCATGGTGGTGTTCTTAGCACGCCCCGGAGAGCTGGTGCAGGACTCCCAAGCCGCGCGACTACGAGCGAGTAATAGCTCACTGGGGATCTGCGAGATCCAGGTGTCACCGCTGAGCGACTCTGAGAGTCGGGATATGCTTCTCTCTCTGGTTCAGCCTGACGAACCTCAGCCAGGCGTCGCCGATCAGCGAGCACTTCTCCGGGCAGGGGCAGGCTACCCCATGGTGCTCGAGCTATTGGTGGAGGACTGGAAGGTGAGCCGCGAGCAAACGTTGGCCCTCGCCATCGGTGGGATGACCGCGGAATTGGGAGATGCCGGGCCGGCACAGGCGGCCTACCGCCAGATCCTGGATCGTATTACACGCTCATTGCACAACACTACCCATAACGTCTCGAATCTGGCGGCCATTCTCGGCCCCAGACTGAACGATCTCAGTATGTACGCGCTCGTGGACCTGAGCGCGGGTCAGACCATGAGTGCTATGGCCGATCTCGTAGCTCGTCGAGTCCTGCGGGACGGAGCGAATGGCCTTGAGTTCGTCAATGAACTCGTGCGAGCCGCAGCCTATGTCGGCGTATCACCGACCTTGCGGCGTGTGCTCCATAGCAAGATCGCTGACCGCTTCATGCAGGATTGCAACAACGGAGAAGATGACCTGAGTCTTGAAATCGCGTGGCACTGCATGCGCGGCGGCCGTACCGAAGAGGCGACCCACTTCTTACTGCGTGGAGCGCGACAAGCACTGTGCAAGGGCGCGGTGCATTCGGCGGAACAGGCACTTTCAACCGCAATCCCGCATCTTGCGAACTCCGAGCGCGACCAAGCCACGCTACTCCTGGCTGAGACTTTACAGGAGCAGGGGCGGTGGCTGGACTCTCTTACGCTGTTGAACGAAGAAGGGATGCAAGAACGCTCGGAGGTAGCGCCGATCATGGCTGTAGTAGCCGCATTCCACTCGAGCCCTCCAGATACTGACGAGGCCATGCGTAACATCCAGCGGCTAACGGAGGTGATGGACCGCAGCAGTGATGTCCGGGTTCGAGTCAAGGCCGCTGCCGCAGCTGCACTGATGCTGAACAATCTGCGTATTGTGAAGGAAGCAAAGCAGCTTTTGCGATGTGTCGATCGAATTCCAGCCACGAGTCTAGGCCTGGACGATCTGACCTCCTTGGCCGACAGTAAAGCACGGCTGCTCTACCATGCCCTGGAGCGCGGATCCTCCCTTGATGAAATAATCCGGGTTGCCGACAAGCTCCGGGACACGAGACAGGTAAACTCGAAAGTCGCGAGCTTGCATACTGGACTTGGCGTGCTGGCGTGTTCTCAAGGACAATATCTCGAAGCGAGAACCGAGTTTCTCCGTGCCAATAACATGTGTATCAATTTGGGCAACGACACGACGCATGGGTCTCAAGCAGGGCAGATTGCGCTCTGTTGCTATAGGCTTGGAGAGTATGCCGAGGCTGTCCAGTGGTGTATGCGAGCCGCTGAAACGTTCGGTTCGCGATTCGCAGGATACATTGAATGCCAGATTGCGCAGTATGTTGGGTGCAGCCACGCTATTCAAGGCGAATGCAAAAAGGCGTTTGAGGCCATCGATCGCCTCGACTCTAGAATCCCTCGAACCGTGCCTGCCTGGATGAAGCAGGCCTGGCTCATTGCCAAGGCGGACATCCTGTTCCTTGCAGGGCAGCACCTTGATGCTTTCGCGGTTGCACGCCAAGCGATCGGCGAACCCTATCCAGTGCTTTATTCAGACTTCTTCGCTGGGGGATTCGCCAGATGGCTCGCCCTGAGTACCGAGGGCACCTTCGCGGAGGCCGAGGCTAGAAATCAAATCGACCGCATGGCGAGGAGCCTGGAGACGTTTGATGCAATCGATCAGGTGGAGGTCCTGTGTGCGGGAACTGTGCTCGGAAATGCCTCCGGAAATGCCTTGAGCGATTCATCAAGACTTATCCGTGTCAAGCTTGGATACCTACCGCCAGCCACTACTCAACACTTGACGCGATTGGGTGTTTTATCTAACTAGGCCCTCCTCTTCCAGAGGCCGCTTGCGGACCAACTGACGCGTTTCGACCGGGGAGGCCCAGCTTCTGTTTCAGACCCTGAAGTCCCGCCAATTAGTCGGCGCACAGC
>JACCRS010000150.1 GCA_013813435.1 Gemmatimonadales bacterium | reverse complement strand
TCGGGCAGATCGAAGCGGAGGATTCGGTGGTCCTGGCCGATTTCGAGGCGGGGCTTGGCACCCTTTCGAGAATGAAGGCGGGGCAGCTCGACGTGGCGCTCGTCGTCGCGGAGCCCACAGCCAAGTCGATGGAAGTGGCGCGTCGTGCGGTCGAGCTACTGCGGGAACGGACAGGCTGCGAGCCCATAATCGTGGCCAACCGGGTGGCCGGCGCGGAAGAGCAACAGCTGATCGAGCGCACGCTGGCCGGAGCCTCGATCGTGGTCATACCTGACGATCCGGCGATACGGGCTGCCGATCTGCGGGGTGTCGCCCCCTTCGATGCCATGCCCAATGCCCCGGCGGTGCGCGCGGTGCGCGCGCTCGCAGCCGGGCTTCTCACCTCCCATCGGACAGACGGGGGTCCAACAGGTCGCGGAGCCCCTCTCCCACCAGATTGAAGCCTACCACCGCCAGACTAATGGCGAGGCCGGGATAGATCATGAGCTGGGGTATGGTAAGCAGATACGGACGTCCGTCGTTCAGCATCGCGCCCCATTCAGCAGTCGGCGGCTGGGCGCCGAGGCCGAGGAAGCTGAGCCCCGCGATTGCGAGAATCAGGCCGCCCATTTCGACGCTGGCGAGCACGAGGACTGGCGGCAGGACGTTGGGTAGCACCTGCCGGAAGATGATCGCGAGATCGCCGGCCCCGAGCCCCCGTGCCGCCTCGACGAAGTGCCGCTCGCGCATCGAGAGCACCAGCCCCCGCACCAGGCGGGCATAGCCTGCCCACCAGACCGCTACCGTCGCCGCGAGCACGTGTTCCATTCCCGGTCCCAGCATCCCGGCGATAGCCAGGGCCGGGATCAGGGCTGGAAACGCCAGCAGCACGTCCACCACCCGCATCAGCACCAGGTCCACCGGTCCACGGTAGTAGCCCGAGATGGCGCCCAGAGTTATGCCGGCCGTTAGAATCAGCACCGCGGCGACCGCCGCGGTGCCGAGCGACCACCGCGTCCCGTACAGGAGCCGGCTCAACACGCAACGGCCCAGGTGATCGGTGCCCAGAGGATACTGCGTGCTGGTTGCCTCCAGCCGGCGGTCGGGAGCGATCGCAGCGGGATCGTTTGGGGCTAGGACCGGGGCGCCCAACAATACGAACGTGAAGAACCCAAGGATGCACAGGCCGATGAGCCGGCTCCTGGGCTCAGCTCGCGGCATGGTGTCGGTCGTCCACCAAGGCAATCCGCGGGTCGAGCCAGGTATACGCCAGATCAGAGAGCAGGTTCAGCAGCAGGAAAATGGTGCCGGTGAACAGAACAAATCCCTGAATCACCGGGTAGTCCCGGTCGAAGATCGCATCCACGGCAAAGCTCCCGATCCCGGGCAAAGCGAACACGGTTTCCACAATCACGGCGCCGCCCAGTAAGTGGCCGAACCGCAGCGCGGTCACCGTGATCAATCCGACGAGGGCGTTGCGAAGGCAGTGGCGAAGCGTAACGTTCCACGCCCCGATTCCCTTGGCGCGTGCCGTTCGGACGTAACCCTGGGCAAGCTCTTCCAGAATGGTGGCCCGGGTGAAACGGGACAGGCCTGCACCGATGCCCAGTGCGAGCGTGAGGGCGGGGAGTGCCAGATGCTTCGGGGTGCCCCAACCCGCAACCGGCAGGATGCGGAGCCACACCGCGAAGAGGAGGATCAGCAGGTAGCCGAGCCAGTAGCTAGGGAGCGAGCCTAGAAGCAGGGAGCCAATGCGGGCGGTGTGGTCCAGTCTGGAATCTCGGCGTACCGCACTGACGATGCCCAGAGGCACGGCCACCATCAGGGCGAGCCCCAGGGCCAAGAGCGCGATGGATAGGGTCCGAGGAAAGCGTATGGCCAACGCGGCCAGCACGGGCTCGCCACTACGGTAAGACCGCCCCAGATTGCCCCTGACGGCCCTCCCTAGCCAACGTCCGTATCGGAGTGGAAACGGTTCGTCCAGGTGGAGCTCGCGCCTGAGCGCGCGTACCGCCTCCTGACTCGGCGCCTCACCGGTCTGGCGCTGGAGGATGATCGTGGCCGGGTCCCCGGGCGCCAGGCTGCTCAGGCCGAATGCGAGGAGCGAGATCCCCAGCCAGACGGGGATCGTAAGGGCGAGACGCCCGAGCAGGTAAAGAAGCAGGGTTGCTGCCTATTTCATGACCACGTGGGTCCACAACTGGTTGGTGGCCGAAGGGTGGGGTGAGAAACCCTCTACGGTGGTCTTCATGGCATAGAGCCGAAACAGGGCAGCGACCGGAATCAGGACTGCCTGCTCATCCACGGCGATGTGGATCGCTTCCGCGGCAAGGCGTTGAGCTTCGGCCGGGTCGGTCGACCGCATCCCTGCATCGACGAGCTGGTCGAACGGCTCACCGGCCAGGTGCCATCGGGCGAAGGGCCTGGTGGATCTGGAGTAAAAGATCAGCGCGGGCAGGAAGAGCGGGTTGGCATCGTTCTGGTTCGAGAGTGACAGGTTCAAATCGAACTCGCCTCGGTTCAATCTCGCGGCATACGAACCAATGTCCGGCAGCTTGGCCCATGCGACCTCGATGCCAACCTTACGAAGCCCGGCCTGAAGGAACTCGACGGCGCCCGGATCGGTCTCGGGATTGGACAGCAGCACGAGACGGAGCCGGCGGCCACCCTTTCTCCGGATCTGATCCGGTGCCAGGCGCCAACCGGCGGAATCGAGGATGGCCGCCGCTCTCCTCAGATCGTGAGGGAACCCCCGCACGAGTCCTGAGAACCGCCCGAGCACCGCGGGTACGGTCATATTCTGCACCGCCTGCGCCTCGCCCTCCCACACCCGCTCCACCAGCCGTTCGCGGTCGATCGACAACGCAACTGCCCGGCGAAGGGCACGATCGGTGAGCAGATCGTATGACCCGTTGCCGTGACTGTTCACCTGGAGGGCGAGGATGAGGCCGACCGGCGCTCGCTCGACCCGAAAGCCGGGCCGGCTGCTGACCGAGCGCACCTGCTCGCGCGGCAGGTCCATGACCAGATCCACCTCGCCGGCCACCAGCGCCAGGACCCGCGTAGTCGGGTCGGGATAGAATCGAAACGTGATCTGATCGAGCAACGCGGACTCACCCCAATACGAATCGTTTCGGACAACGGTGATCCGGTTACGCGGCTCATACTCGACGAACCGGAAGGGGCCCGTACCAATCGGACGGATTCCCGGCTCGGTCTTCGGCGCGAATATGCTGTAGTTTGGATGGACCAGCTGCTCGGGCAACCGGAGGTTAGGCTGAGTTGGCGTGATGTCTATGGTGCTGTCGTTCACGATGGAAAACGAGCCCTCCTCAAGGAAGCTATAGCCCAGGCGCGCCTTCACGACTTGGAGCAGAGATTCCTTGACTGCGCCGGCGGTCAACGGCTGACCGTCGTGGAACCGTACGCCCTGACGGAGGGTGAACCGCCAGGTGTTGCTCCC
>JACCRS010000144.1 GCA_013813435.1 Gemmatimonadales bacterium | reverse complement strand
GCTGGGTTCAGAACGTCGTGAGACAGTTCGGTCTGTATCCGTCGTGGGCGTGGGAGTGTTGAGGGACGTCGTCTCTAGTACGAGAGGACCGAGACGAAGCGACCGCTCGTGTACGGGCTATCCTGCCTAAGGGTATCGCCCGGTAGCGATGTCGCGCGGAGATAACCGCTGAAAGCATCTAAGTGGGAAACTCTTCCCAAGATGAACACTCCTGGACCTTAAGGTCCCTGAAGGGCCCTGGGAGACTACCAGGTTGATAGGCCGCAGATGTACGGCGCGCAAGCGCTTTAGTCGAGCGGTACTAATCGCCCGTGAAGTTTGATCTCTTCCATCTTCACATTTACAACCATCCATTGCTCAGTTGTTGGTCTAGAGTCTAGGGTCTAGGGTCTATTTGACTCTCGACCCTAGACCCTAGACCTGAAAAAACGGCTGGCGACTAGCGCGCAGGGGCCACACCCGTTCCCATTCCGAACACGGCAGTTAAGCCCTGCAGCGCCGATGGTACTGCAATCGCGAGGTTGTGGGAGAGTAGGCCGTCGCCAGCTTCTCTCTAAAAGCCCCACCGAGCTCAGCTCGGTGGGGCTTTTGTCTAGAGTCGAGAGTCTAGAGTCCACGCTGATGAAGATCTCGATTCAGAGTCAAAGACCCTAGACGCTAGACCCTAGACTCTCCACTTTCCACCCATGCCCACGCGCACAGGCCACATCGCCCTCGCCGGCGCACCCAACGTGGGAAAGTCCACCCTTCTCAACGCGCTGGTTGGCCAGCATCTCGCCATCGTCAGCCCCAAGCCACAGGCCACTCGGCTGGCTGTGACCGGGATCCGAACCGACGGCGATACCCAGTACATCTTTCACGACCTTCCTGGGCTGCTCGATCCCGGCTACCTGCTCCAGAGCAGGATGAGGGATCTCGCCCTCGAAACCGCAGCCCGTATGGATCTGGTGCTCCATCTGCACCCCGCCACCGAGGCGCCGGCACCGCCGTTCGAGCGGCTGGCTGGCCTCGCCGACCCGCTGGGTGTGCCGACGCTCACGGTCTATACCAAAGGCGATCTCCTGACCGCCTCCCATCGCGCTGCCCTGGAGCGCGAAGCAGCGGTGGTGGCGGCTGTCGGCGAAACGGGCCTTGACCGCTTGCTTCAGCGCTTGCGACCCCTCCTTCCTGAGCGCGAATTCGAATTCGACCCCGAGGATATCGGCACCCAGCCGCTCCGTTTTTTCGTCGTCGAGTACCTTCGCGAGGCCGCGTTTGAGCTGCTGGAAGACGAGCTCCCCTATTCCTTCACCGCGGAAGTGGAGGAGTTTCGCGAAGCCGAGCGCCCCATTTACATTCGAGTCACGCTCTTTGTCGAGCGAGAGTCGCAGAAGGCAATCGTCATCGGGCGCGCCGGTCAGACCATAAAGGCACTTGGCGCTCACGCCCGCCGCCGCCTCGAGGACCTCATCGGCGCGCCGGTCTACCTCGACTCCTGGGTCAAGGCGTTGCCCAACTGGCGCAAGAGCTCGGGGGCCCTGACTCGCTTCGGGTTCCCCCCGCCAGTGGCGGTGTCGGCAGCGCATGTCGAGCACCGTATCGAGCCTACCTCGCGATAAGGAGTCTGCATGACCCTGGCCCCCGAGCTGCTCCAGATTCTGGTTTGTCCCAAGTGCAAGGGTGACCTGGAATATCGACTCTCCCCCGAGTCCCTGGTCTGCCACGCCTGCCGTCTCGTCTATCCGGTCGAGGACGGGATTCCCATAATGTTGATCGACGAGGCGGCGCCGCTTCCCTAGTGCGCGCTCCTTCAATCCCCCGGATGGGCCTCGAAGACGCCGGTCGTTTGCCCCTGGCGCCGTGACTCCGCACCTCGGCCCCGGGTCAGGCGCAATCGGTTTGACTTGTGGGGGTGAGGGTCCTAAGTTAGCGGCACATAACTTCTTACATGAGGCAATAGGTGCGGACTCGTCCGACGATTCTCTTCTTTTCGCCGGATGGCTGTCCGGTGCCGGCACTGGTTCGCCAGTGGGCCGCGGCACATGCGTTTCCCCTCCTGGTTTTCAATCAGCAGGACGAAGTCGAGTCCATCGTTTTGCGGGGTCATCCCTGCCTGTTGTTCGTGGATGGTGATAACTCCGGAACCATCGGCATGGGGCTGGTAAGCCGTCTCAAGAGCGATGCTTTCACCGCGATCGTGCCGATAACCACTCTGGCAGGAACTCATCATCCCGAGCAGGTCCAGGCTTGGTTCACCGCGGGGGCCGACGAGGTTTTGACCGGGCTCTTCTCGCCTGCTGAACAGCGATCGCGAATGGATGCCATGCTGGTGCGGACCGAACGGGACGTTTCGGTCCACCCCTCCACCCGGCTTCCGGGCACCACGGAAATCGAGCGGGAAATCCGGCGGCGCCTTGAGTCAAACCAGGAGTTCGCGGTCTGCTACGCCGACCTCGATCACTTCAAGGAGTTCAACGACCGCTACAGCTATTACGATGGCGACCGGGTCATCTACATTTTATCCCGAATCCTGCATGATGTGGTCAAAGGGTTGCTGGGCTCGCGCGGGTTCGTAGGGCACATCGGGGGCGACGATTTCATCTTCATCATTCCGGCCACCGAGATCAGCCCGGTTTGCAGCGAGATTCTCGAGGTATTCGATTCGCTGATTCCCCTGCAGTACAACGACCAGGACCGCCGCGCCGGCTACTTCTTCGGAAAAGACCGGCGGGGACAGCTTCACCGTGTGCCTCTGATGACGTTGTCGATCGGCATCGTCACTAACCGCCACCGTCGATTTGCGCATCCCGCACAAGTGAGCGAGCTTGCCACCGAAATGAAGAGCTACGCGAAGACGCTGCCGGGGTCCGTGTTTGTAGTAGACCGCCGGCAGGGAGTTACCGGAGAAGAGCGGTCGGGTCCGACCTCCAGGGAGCGGTGAGCCCGTCCGAATGAGGAGCATCAGATGAACGTTACCTGCCCCAACTGCGCAACGATCTACCGAGTCGATCCAGCCAAGGTCCCGGCGGCTGGCGTTCGAGCTCGTTGCGCGGTTTGCAACGCAGTGTTCCCGGTTCGCCGGGAGGAGCAGGCCGCGCCGCCCGCACCACCGGAGCGGCCAGACCCGGTTCCGGCGGCACCCCCTCGAGCCGAGCCATCGAGGCGAGAGCTGCCTGCGTCCGAGCAGATGGCCCAGCCTGCCCTCTCTGAGCCGTCGCCCAGCGAGCCCGTACGAGCCGCAGAACCCGCGCCCGCGCCGCCATCGCTCCCTCCGGCACCGGTTCCAGTCAGCCCGGCCGGTACACCGTCACGTCCCGCCGCGCCCCAGCGGCCCGCCAACCCCTTCTCCCGGCCTGCGGCCGGCGCTCCAGCCGGGGGCGGTGCTGCGCCGTTCTCCGCACCCGCTGCTCCGGCTGCTCCCGTCTCCGCACCCTCAGCTCCGGCTGCTCCCCCTAAGCCCGTGGCGCCGGCGGCCTCACCCCCATCCGTCCCCGCTCCGTCCAAGCCCGCAGCGCCGCCCGCTGCGGCACCGGCAGGGCGTCCCGCCAATCCGTTCCTGTCACAGGATCCGTCCCTTAAGGCAAGGCGACTCGCCCGAGCGCTCATCTCGGACATGGTGGTCTACCACCCGGGCAAGCGGCAGGACGGCCTCCGCGACGGCAATCTCAAACAGCTCTTCGAGGATGAAATCAAGAAGAGCTGGGAGGAGTACGCCGACCAGGTGGGACGAGAGGTAGCCGAGTCAACGGCGTATTTCCGCGAGGCATTGAATGAGATCCTTGCCGGGGGGCGCCAGATTTTTTGAGCTGAAATGAGAGGTGAAGAGTGAGAGGTGAGAGGGGTAGCCCTTTTACTTCTCACTTCTTACTTCTGACCTCTCACTGCCATTAGGTTTCCCTATCCCTATGCATGGAGTAGTCCGCATGTCGGATCTCGTGGACCGTCTCACGGACCTGCAGCGCCGCGTGGTTGAACTCCGAGATTTTCTTTGACTTGTCTGGTAAGGCCGCGCGCCTGAAGGCTCTGGAAGACCTGCAGTCGTTACCGGGCTTCTGGGCCGATCCCGACACGGCGCGCACATCGGTCCAGCAGATCAAGAGCCTGAGGAACTGGCTCATTCCCTACGACACCCTGAATAGCCGCTTGAACGGTGCGCTCGAAATGGCCGAGCTGCTGGTGGCGGAGCCGGACCAATCCATGCTGGCCGATATTGCAAAGGAAGCAGGCGAGCTGGAAAGTGCCGCCGAGGCGTTCGAGCTTCAGGCCATGCTGCAGGGTCCTGACGATTCCCGCGACGCGTTGCTCACCATCCACCCGGGTGCTGGCGGCACCGAGTCACAGGACTGGGCCGAGATGCTGATGCGGATGTACGTGCGCTGGGCCGAACGCCACGGGTTCGAGGTGGCTGTTCTCGACCTGTTGCCCGGCGAGGAAGCCGGCATCAAGTCGGTTTCCATCGAGATCAAGGGCGAATACGCATACGGCTACCTCAAAGCCGAAAAAGGGGTCCACCGCCTGGTGCGCATCTCCCCCTACGACTCGCAGTCACGCCGCCACACGTCGTTCGCATCCGTGTTCGTCTACCCGGACATCGATGATAGCATAGAAGTAGATCTACGAGAGGAAGACATAAGGATGGACGTTTTCCGTGCTTCAGGCGCGGGCGGCCAGCACGTTAACAAAACCTCCTCGGCAGTCCGGCTCACCCACGTGCCCACCAACACCGTGGTGTCCTGCCAGCAGGAGCGCAGCCAGACCAAGAACCGTGCAACGGCGATGAAAATGCTGCGAGCGGCCATCTATCAGAAAAAGCTGGAAGAGCAGGAGGCGGCGCGGGCGGTAGTCGAGGCCACCAAGACCGACAACTCGTGGGGTAACCAGATCCGCTCGTACGTGTTTCAACCCTACACCATGGTCAACGATCATCGAACCGAGGTGAAGATCGGTGACGTTCAGAGGGTGATGGATGGAGATCTGGATACGTTTATCCAGGCGTACTTGAAGCGGTTCGGAGGCAAGGCGGCGTGAGCCTCCCGTGAGCACCGTCGAAGAACGGTCGTATGTGGAGGTCGCCCGCCGGGAGAAGCGGGCGGCGCTGGAGGCGCTTGGCGTGCAACCCTTCGCCTATCGATACGAGCGCAGCCACACCGCATCCGAGGCGCTGGCGAACTATCAGGACGAAATGGGCGACAACGGTCCTCGCGTCCGGGTCGCCGGTCGGTTGGACCACTTATCGTCGCACGGGAAGACGACTTTCGGCCATTTGGAGGACACCACCGGCCGCGTCCAAGTTTACTTTCGCCGGGATGCGCTAGGTCAGACCTACGACCTCGTGGAACTGTTGGATCTGGACGACCACATCGGCGTGGAGGGTACCCTCTTTCGTACCAAGAAAGGGGAGGTAACGGTTAAGGCCGACGCTCTTACAATGCTGGCCAAATCACTGCGGCCCCTCCCGCGCGGAAAGACGCAAACCGGGCCGGAAGGAACCGTCACTTTCGGTGGCCTTACCGATCCGGAGCTGCGGTATCGCCAGCGCTACGCGGACCTGGCGGTGCACCCCGATGTACGTCATGTCTTCCTGCTGCGCGCCAGGGCCACCGCATTCATCCGGCGCTTTCTCGATGCCCGCGGGTTCCTGGAGGTTGAGACACCTGTTCTCCAGCCACTCTATGGCGGCGCCGCGGCTCAGCCTTTCGTTACCCACCACAACGCCCTCGACATGCGGCTCTACCTCCGCATCGCCGATGAGCTGTACCTCAAGCGGCTGCTGGTAGGGGGGCTCGAGCGGGTTTACGAGATCGGCCACGATTTCCGCAACGAGGGCATGGACCGAACCCACAATCCGGAATTCACCATGCTCGAGCTCTACCAGGCGTATGCCGACTACAACGACATGATGAGTCTCAGCGAAGACCTGATCAGCGGGGTGGTGGAGCACTGCCTCGGCACCGTTGTGCTGGAGCGCGACGGCGAGACCTTGGACTTCACCCCACCCTTTACTCGGGTGCCCTTTATCGAAGGAATTCGAGACCGCACCGGGCTGGATCTCCGTACCCAGGGCGAAGCCGACATGCGGGCCGCGCTCCTCCGGGCCAACGCGGATCCTGCTGCGGTTGCCGGCCTGGCCGGGGGACGGCTGCAGGATGAGGTTTTCAAGACCTTCCTGGAGCCCCACCTGATACAGCCGACCTTTGTAGTCGACTACCCCAAGGCGCTATCGCCCCTGGCCAAAGAGCATCGGCTCGATCCGACCCTGACCGAGCGCTTCGAATTCTTCGTGGCCGGCCGGGAGCTGATCAACGCCTTCAGTGAGCTCAATGACCCGGACGACCAGCGTCGCCGCTTCGAAGACCAGGCCGGCCAGCGGGCGGGAGGTAATGCGGAGGCGCACAGCTACGATGCCGATTACATCCGGGCACTGGAGTACGGCATGCCGCCGGCCGGCGGGCTGGGCCTTGGCGTTGACCGGTTGATGATGCTCATCGCGGATCGCGCTTCGATCCGTGACGTGATCTTGTTTCCCGCCATGCGTCCGGAGGAATCTTGACCGGGCCAGAGCCGGACAGCGGCGCAGCGGGGCCCGACCCGGGACGCGCAAAGGGGCAGCAGCGCAGGGGCACGGGCAGGCTCGCCAGGTTACATCCGAAGCATTGGTGGCCTTCCCCCGAGGAGCGGCTCAGAATACGAGCGGGCGCTCGGCTCGAGTGGCGGATTGCACGCCGGTATCTCCGAAGCCGTCGCACGGCCCGGACAGCATCGCTCAACACCATTATTTCAACGGGTGGCGTCGCCGTCGGAGTGACGGCATTGATAGTGGTGCTCGGCGTCATGAACGGGCTCAGGAACGATCTGCGCGAGCGGATTCTGGTGGCCAATCCGCACCTCCGCATCCTAACCTTCGGATCCGGTCTCCGTCTCGACGACTGGCGCAGCGTTGTCGCCGAGGTCCGAAAGCAACCCGGGGTCGTGGCCGCAAGCCCTGAAGTGATCAGCCAGGCCGGGATCACCGCGGGCCAGGACTATGGCGAAGGCGTCAACCTGGTTGGCTTCGATCCCGACACCGGCACTATGTCGGTGACTTCGCTGCCCCAGGCGGTCACCAAGGGCGACCTGTCGTTCAAGGCCACGAAGCCCGGCGTGGATGGCGGCGCCCTCCTCGGCTCCCGGCTTGCTTCCCGGCTCTCCGTCTATCCTGGAGATATCGTAACGCTGGTACCGGTCACCCAGGCGAAAATCAACCCCGCGCTCGGTGTGGCGGTACCGCGGTTCTGGAAGTTCGAGGTAACCGGGCTTTTTGACACCGGAATGTTTCAGTACGATAACCAGTTCGTCGTCATGTCCCGCGAGATGGCTCAACGCTTCACCGGTTTGGGAGATGCGGTCTCCGGAATCGCCGTACGGGTGGATGATCCCGACAAGGCGCCGGCCATCGGCGACGCGCTGGAACAGCGGCTCGGTTATCCCTATCGGGCGCTCGACTGGCAGACCCAGAATTCCAGCCTCTTCAGCGCGCTGCAACTGGAGAAGCTTGCCATGGGTCTGGTTATCTTTTTTATCATGGTCGTGGCCGCTTTCAATATCGTCGGGACGCTAACCATGGTGGTTACCGACAAGACCCGTGAGATCGGAATTTTGCGGGCCATGGGACTTACCTCGGCGGCAGTCGCGCGGGTGTTCCTGGTGCAGGGGGCGGTGATCGGCGTTGTGGGTACCCTGGTCGGTCTGATCCTGGGCTTGACGGTGGCATACGTGGTGGACAGCTCCGGGTGGGTCAGGATCAATCCTGCGGTATACTTCATCGATCATTTGCCGGTCCACATCGAGTGGCAGGATGTAGCCGTGGTGGTATTGACTAGCCTGGCCATCGCAATTGCGGCAACCCTATATCCCTCGAGATCGGCTGCCGCGCTGACGCCGGTCGAGGCTATCCGCCACGAATGACCGACATCCTGGAGGCCCAGGGACTCCGCAAGGTGTATCGCGGCGGCGATGGCAACCCGATCGAGGTGTTGTCGGGTGTCGACCTCAGGGTAAGCCGGGGTGAGTTCGTGGCAATCGTAGGCGCAAGCGGCTCGGGAAAAAGCACGCTACTGCACCTGCTGGGGGCTCTCGACAGCCCGTCTAGCGGTGCCGTGCGGCTGGGTGGCCAATCATACGCCGACGAAAGCCCCGAAAGCCTGGCCGCAATCCGTAACCGAAAGTTGGGGTTCGTCTTCCAGTTCCATCACCTGCTTCGCGAGTTCACTGCGCTGGAAAACGTGATGATGCCTCTCCTCATCGCGGGTGAGGCCGAAGCCCGGGCCCGTTCGCGAGCCGAGGAGCTGCTCGCCGACGTGGGCCTGGCGGGGCGGATGTCGCACCGGCCTTCCCAGTTGTCCGGCGGCGAGCAGCAGCGCGCAGCCGTCGCTCGGGCGCTCGCTGCCGATCCGCTCGTGGTCCTGGCCGATGAACCCTCCGGCAATCTCGATAGCGCCAATAGCGAGCGACTCCATCAGCTGTTTGCGCATTTATCGCGTGAGTTCGAGACTGCACTCGTGGTCGTTACCCACAACCGATCCCTGGCAGGTCGAGCCGACCGGGTGTTGTCCCTCGAGGATGGACGCCTCGTGCCGCTCTCGGGTGTGGAGGCTATGCCCTGATGTCTTGCGAGCAGTGCCGCGAACGAGAGGCTGTCATCCACCTGACCCAAATCGTCAACGAGCAGGTTACCACTCTGCATCTCTGCGAGCTATGCGCGGCGGAGAAGGGTGTGGAAAGCCCGGGAGCCTCTCCCAAGACACCGCTGGGAACGTTCCTCGCCGCGATGGGTCAGGAGTTGCCGGAGCAGACGCCGGTGCCCCGGACCGGCGACAACTGCCCCCGGTGCGGCGGATCTCTCCAGGATTTCCGGGAGAGCGGGCGCCTGGGCTGCTCCGAATGTTACCGGTCATTCGAGGTTCCGCTTCGCGACCTGCTGCGGCGGCTGCACGGCTCGACCCACCACCTGGGCGAGCGGTACGCAGAGGGCAGCGGCAGTTTCGCGCCTCCGGACCGCCCCAGGGCCACCGACCTTCGGGAGCAGCTCCGCCTGGCGGTGGAGACCGAAAACTTCGAGCTGGCCGCTGAGCTGCGCGATCGTCTGCGGGTTATGGAATGATCGACCTCAGCCTGCTCACCGACGGAGGGGTCGGTTGGCTCGACGCCAGCGGGCCCTCCAGCCACCTGGTTCTCTCGACCCGTATTCGACTGGCCAGGAACCTGGCCGGCCGGGTCTATCAGGGGCGGAACTCGGAGTCCGAGCGGGAGGACATTCTGCAGACGGTAGAGGCCGCCGCCCGCGATACCGTGCTGCTCCGCCGGGCCATCAAGTTCCGCCTCGACCGCCTGGACCGGAATGACCGGCAGCTCCTGCATGAGCGGCACCTGGTGAGCAAGGAGCTTGCTGGTCTCGACGCCGACGGGAGAGTTCGCTCCGGAGCCTCGCTGCTGGTGCAGGACCGGCTCGGGGTGATGCTCAACGAGGAGGATCACCTCCGGCTTCAGGGGCTGCATTCCGGCTTCGCTCTCGATGCGGCATATGCCGAGGTGGACCGGCTGGACGCCGAATTGGGACAACGACTTGCTTTCGCATTTCATTCCGAATTTGGTTACCTTACTTCCTGTCCCACCAACGTCGGTACTGGGCTCAGGGCCTCGGTTCTCATCCACCTTCCCGGCCTGGTACTCACCAAGGAAATCTCCAAGGTGTTGCAGGGACTGGCGCAGGTGGGACTGACCTTCCGGGGCCTTTATGGCGAGGGAAGTGAGGTCGTCGGCAACTTCTTCCAGCTGTCCAACCAGACGACCCTAGGCAGTTCCGAATTCGAGCTGCTCGATCACCTCGGCAAAATGGTCCGGCAGGTCATGGACTATGAAGAACAGGCGCGTCAAGTGTTGCTGCGCGACGCACCGGCTATCATCGAGGACAAGGTGTGGCGTGCGTACGGCTTGCTTCGATACGCTCGCGCATTGTCGTTTGAAGAGGCCATGAACCTATTGAGTGGTGTGCGCCTCGGCGTCGGGGTTGATCTGATCCCTGATGTCGGCATGTATACGCTGAACAAGCTGCTGGTCTATACCCAACCGGCTCACCTGGCCGCGTCGGAAGGGATTGCGCCAGCCGACCCCGACCTGCCAGTTCGGCGGGCACAGTTCGTGCGCAAAGTGCTGGAATCCGAAGTGGGACGCCGTGGATAAGCCGCGACGGATATCTTCGAAGCTACACAGGATACCGCAATGAACGGTTACAACTTCACTGATCGTGTCCGCAAAGTCCTGCAGATGGCCCGTGAAGAGGCGGCGCGCCTGCATCACGAATACGTGGGGACGGAGCACATCCTCCTCGGCCTCATCCGTGAGGGCGAAGGGGTGGCGGCGGCAGTCCTCACCAACCTGAACGTAGATCTGGAAGACATCCAGCAAAAAATCGAGGAAACGGTAAAGAAGGGCAAAGCCGCCGCGGCGGCTGGCCCGGATCTTCCCTACACCTCGCGAGCCAAGAAAGTGCTCGAGCTGGCCATGACTGAGGCGCGGGAGCTCAATCACTCGTACGTCGGCACCGAGCATCTCCTGCTCGGCCTGCTGAGAGAAGAGAAGGGTATCGCGGCGCAGGTGCTGACCGACGCCGGGGTAAACCTGGAGCAGTCGCGCGCGGAGACCCTGCGTCTCCTCGGTAGCGACATGCCGCAGGCCTCGGCCGGCGGCAGCAGCTCTCAGCCCAGCTCGGCGCCCAAGTCGGAGAAGAAGTCCAAAACCCCCGCCCTCGACCACTTCTGCCGCGATCTGACACAGCTTGCAGCGGAAGGTCAGCTGGACCCGACCATCGGCCGGGCCAAGGAGATCGAGCGAGTCATGGAAATCCTGGCTCGGCGGAAGAAAAACAATCCCGTACTGATCGGCGAGCCGGGCGTGGGCAAGACGGCAATCGTCGAAGGGCTGGCACTGCTGATTGCCAACGGGCTGTGCCCCGACGTTTTGCGTGATCATCGGGTTCTCTCGCTGGACATGGCTGCGGTTATCGCCGGCACCAAGTACCGGGGTCAATTCGAAGAGCGTCTCAAGGCAGTCATGAACGAGATCGCCCAGAACAAGCAGATCATTCTGTTCATCGACGAGCTGCACACTCTGGTGGGGGCGGGCGCCGCGGAGGGAGCCATCGATGCTTCCAACATGCTGAAACCGGCTCTGGCTCGGGGTGAGCTTCAGTGTGTTGGGGCCTCGACCCTCAACGAGTACCGCAAATACATCGAGAAGGACGGCGCGTTGGAGCGTCGATTCCAGACCGTGGTGGTCGAGCCGCCTTCAGTTCCGGAAACGGTCGAGATCCTGAAGGGACTGCGCAAGAAGTACGAAGACCACCACCGGATCAGCATTCCCGATCCCACCCTGGCTGCGGCGGCGGAGCTGTCGGAGCGGTACATCACCGACCGTTTTCTGCCAGACAAGGCCATCGACGTGATCGATGAGGCCGGTGCTCGCGCCCGGCTGGCATCACAGGTGCCGCCCGCCGAAGTGGCGGAGCTCAAGACAGCCTTGGAAAAGGTGAACGTTCAAAAGGAAGACGCAGTTCGCGACCAGAATTTCGAGCGCGCTGCCTCTCTGCGAGACCAGGAGCGGGATCTCCAGAATCAGATCCGGCTCAAGCAGGAGGAATGGGAGAAGGAACGTCAGACCCGCCGTCCGGTGATCGACGAGGAGGCCATCGCCTTCATCGTTTCCCGATGGACCGGCATTCCGGTCACCCGGCTGCAGGAGGCCGAGACTGCGCGCCTGATGCGGATGGAGGATGAGCTCCACGAATCGGTGGTGGGCCAGGACGAGGCGATCAAGGCGGTCTCGCGGGCCATCCGTCGCTCCCG
>JACCRS010000040.1 GCA_013813435.1 Gemmatimonadales bacterium | reverse complement strand
GTATACCCCCGTAGCTCCAGCCCCCCCCGCCCAGTCGAGCGGGGTCAGCGCCTCCAGCCGCTACCGCGTGGTCAACCGCCGCGAGCACGTCCTCCGAGTCCTTATTCCCCCAGTCAGCGTAGATCGCGGCCGCAAACTTCTCGCCCCTCCCCGAGCTGCCTCGAGGGTTTGCCGCCACCACTGCGAAGCCCTCCGCCGCCAGTAATTGCCACTCAAGATCAAATTCAGTGGAGAACTGGTATACCGGCCCCCCGTGGATCTTGAGCACCGCCGGCACCCGGGCGCCGGCCTTGTAATCCAGCGGGCGTACCAGAAAGCCGTTGATGAGAGTGCCGTCACGACTCTGGAACGAGATCTCCTCGACCGGCGCCAACCGGATGCCCCGAAGCCATGCGTCGTTTTGGTGAGAGAGCCTTCGGAGTGCGGAGCCTTCGAGCGCGAACAGTTCGGCCGGCATTGACGGAGTGCTCGACAACACCGCCATCTTTCCATCCGGCCCGAATGAGAGATCGCTCACGAAGCTGCGTCCCCGCGTTAGCCGCTGGACCGGTCCCCCGCCGGCAGGGACCATGGCGACGTGGGTAACCCGGTCGTCCTCCAGCAGGAACCGGATAGACGAACCGTCGGCCGACCAGACCGGCGAGAGCGCATTTCGGTCGAGGTTCGAGGTGAGTACACGCGGGGAGCCGCCGCTGGCGGAAACCACGGCGATCCGCTGCCCGGCGTAGTAGATCAGCTTAAGCGGCCCCCCCTGCACGTAGGCCAGGTACTTGCCATCAGGGCTCCAGGCGGGCGCGCGCCCTCCCCACTGGGGATCCATGTCGGGTCCCTCGAACGTCGTGAGCTGCCGCGGAATAGAGCCGGCGCGGGTGTCCACGATGTAGAGATCCCAGTTGTTGGTGCGATCGAAGTCTCCGCGGCGCTTGCTGACGAATGCGATGGAACGGCCGTCCGGTGACCAGGCCGGCCAGAGCTCGCTGTATTGGCCGGGTGTCAGTATCGTGGCCTTCCGGCTGGTCAGATCGAAGAGGTACAAGTGATCCCGGCGGCGGTCGAGATAACCGGTCTCGTCTTCCTTGAACTGAAACCGGTTGAGAACGATCGGCCTCGGGGTAGTCTTGAGACTCGTGTCGGGGTGGCTGGCACTCGAGTCGGGGTCCGGATCGCTGGCAATCAGGGCGAGACGCTTACTGTCGGGCGACCACGCGTAATCTGAGATGCCACCTGGCAGGTCGGTGACGCGGTCGGCCTCGCCGCCAGTACGGTCCAGCAGCCACACCTGATCTACTTCCCGGGCATCGTCGCGGTCGGAGAGGAAGGTCAGGTAGCGGCCATCGGGGCTCCAGCGGGGCGCGTGCTCGCTCGACTTACTGGTCGTGAGCCGCACGTTACGGGCGCCGTCCCAACTCGCCATCCAGATATCGCTGTTGCTCTTGTCCTCTACGGTATCAGGCGTGGAGACGGTGTACGCCACCCACGAGCCATCGGGTGAGATCTGCGGGTCGCTCACCTCACGCAGCCGGTAAATATCTTCGACCATCAGCTTCCGCGTAGCCGGCGTCTGCGCGATGGCGTCGGACGTCGCCAGCGCTCCGAAGAACAGGACGGTGCTCGCGTAGTTCCTATTCACATTGGGCTCCTCAGAGATTCACCACAAAGGACACGGAGGGATCGCTCGCCTGTGGGTATCCCCATCGCGCAACCGAACTATTGCGTCTATTGTTGGTAAACTGTCCAAAGTCTTGTCCGGTCATTTCCATAGTGGATGATAGTGAATTACGCGATGGACGATGTTGAATCAGCAGTGGTTCCTTTGTGTCCTATGCGGTAAAAACCGGGGGGCTGGGCTGCTCAAGGTGCCTTGTAGACCGTTCCACCCTTCATGACAAACCCAACCTTTTCGAAGCGTGCCAGGTCGGCCATGGCATCGCCGTCCACCGCAATGATGTCGGCGTACTTTCCCGGCGCAATCGAGCCCACCCGGTCGCCCCACCCCATCAGTTCAGCGGCGACAACGGTGGCCGACTGGATCGCTCCCATCGGCGTCATGCCATATCGGACCATGTAGGGAAGCTGCCGTGCGCTCAAGGTGTGGGGATATACGCCGCTGTCGGTTCCGTACGCGATCTTGACCCCGGCTGCTACGGCTTTTCGGAAGCCGACCCGCTGGGCCTCAGTGGTTTCGTCGTTCTTGCGGAGGTACTCCTCGGGCCATTTCTGCTCTCGACCTATGGAAGCGATGTAATCTCCATTGTAGATGTCGGCCACGAGGTATGTTCCCCGCTCCTTCATCAGTGCGATCGCCTCGTCATCCATCAATGAACCGTGCTCGATGGAGCGGACCCCGGCACGCACGGCGTTCTTGATCCCCTCCGCACCATGAGCGTGCGCAGCCACGTAGGTGCCATACTGCGCCGCCTGGTCCACCGCAGCCTTGAGCTCCTCCCGGGTGTACTCAGAAACGCCCGGCTTGGTTCCGCGGGTGAGCACCGCACCGGTTGCCAAAATCTTGATGAAGTCCGCGCCCCCATTGAGCAGCGCCCGAACCTTTTCACGCACCTGCTCTGCTGAATTCGCCACCCCGAAGCGATAGTCGGGCGGGAGAACCACGTCCGGGGCCATACCAGTGATCTCGCCCGCTCCACTCGAAACCGTGATGTAGGCGCCGGCAGTCGCCATGCGCGGGCCCATGACGGTTCCGTCGTTGATCGCGTCCCGGAGTGCAGCGTCGACAAAAACGCGGTATGTGCCAACATCGCGCACGCTGGTGAATCCGGCCAGTAGAGTCGAACGCGCGTTTCGAACCCCGCTGAAGGCCTCCTCGGCCCCGGATCGTTCCAGGGGTACCAGAGGATGACCGGTGATGTCGCCGATGAGGTGGGCGTGACAATCGATCAAACCCGGAACCACGGTATAACGGGAGAGGTCCACCACCCGGGCACCAGAGGGGATCCTCGCGCTGCCCGGGCGGATCTCGTCGATGCGCTCCCCCCGGACAAACACCAGCTGATCCCGGCGGACTTCACCCCTGTCCGTATCTACCAGCCGGCCGGCTCTAATAATGGTAAGCCCCTGAGCGGCGACGACCGAAGGAGGAGGGAAAAGCGTAAGCGCTGCCACGGCAAGCCCAGCCGGTAGCCGCTTCATGGGAGCTCCGGGTATGAAAGTAGAACCCCGCGGGGAGGAACTGCCCCGCGGGTATAGAAGAATATATCGCTGATTTTCGGGAGGGCGAACCTACTCCTTGGGCTTGTTGATCTCGACCTTAGGCACGTTGACTTCCTTCTTTTCCGTCCCGACCGTCGGTACGGTGATGGTGTCCTTGACAGTGCCGGTCTCCACGGTCGGAGTGTTCACCGTGTCACTCTCGGTCCCGATGACAGGTTTCTGCACTTCATACTGACCATCTCCGGTCTTCTTGCACGCGCTGAGCGTTGTCAGCGCAGCGAGAGCCACAGCCAGTGTAAACTTGTTCACAAGCCACCTCCGCAGGAGTGACGTGCACCAATATGATTCGTACTGACAATGTCTACTGCCGGCGGTGGCTGGGCCGTGTTGCGGATCACGCCCTCTTAGGGAATTGTTTCCCCAGATTGATGTAGAGGATGTTGACAAGTTTGTTTGCAAGAGGTTGTGGTGCAAGGTGATGCATACACGGGGTGGTCAGGCAGCGGGGGGGTGAGAGGGCGCCTTACCGGCCGCCCCCTACCCCCTTAATTCTGCACCAGAATCAAATACTTCGACGAGGCCCAGAAATCCTCTGGCGAGATGATCTCGACCACACCTTTCACTTCGCCCTTCTGGGTTACATCGCCCGTCAAGAACGCGTGACTCTGGCGCGACACGATCTTGTATTTCCGGTCCGTGCGAGGCAAAGCGATCGAGAGCGTATGAGTCTTATCGATCGCGGTGAACGCCGAGGTGTTGATCTCTCGGGCGGGCTCCAGCCGAGTGCCTCCAAAAATGAGGAATTTGGACCCTTCCTTGGTGACGACGCCCTGTTTGAGCAGTTCCTCCCGGGTACCTATGGCGTAATAAACCGTGTTCTTGTAGCTGGTCAGGTTCGCCACCGACCCTCGTAGCGTGGTCCTCTCCTTGTCCAGGGTGTCGACCTGGCCTGCCAGCAGGACGATTTGCGACCTCTGGTCAGCGATGATCGCCTCGTTCTCCACCCGCTGTTGCTCGGCGGCGGTTTTGAGGTCCTCGATGGTTCTCTTATAGGTCGAGATCTGGGCCAACAGCCTGGCGTTGCGGATGCCAGCACTCTTCACGCGGGACTCGGTGGCGGTAAGCTTGGCTTCGCTTTCTTCAAGCCGGGCAATTACCTGCTGGATGCGAAGCAACGTAGCCTTGCGCTCCTCGCGGTCCTGTTGCGCGCCGGGTGCGCCCCTCTCGTCCCCACTCTTGCTGATCGCGACGCTCCTGGCCTTCGCCAACTCGCTGTTCAAGTCGCTCACAAACTGCGTGGTCTCCAGCACCTCGGTGAGCAGCGTGTCCTTCTGCGCCTCCGCTGCCCGTGACTCGGCCAACGCCTTCTGCAGCTCGGCTTGCCGCTGGTCACACCCAGCTACGGCCAGAACCAGCGCAACGATCAGCCCCGCCTGCCTCATCTGCTGCCTCCGCGTCGATCTCGAGGGTGAGAGCGCGCAGGAAACCACGCACTCGATCAACCCCAGTATCGGCCGGTGGGACGGAAACCTTAATCAGGCATGCCCGTAGCATGACGTCGGGTTACCGTGGAAATGATCCATCGCGGTATGACTCGGAGCAGCGCTACCAGGAGCTTGTACCGAAGGCCAGGGACACACACTACCGGCCGCCCTCGCGCAAGGCAGGCCAATGAGGCGTCCACCACCCGGTCAGCCGACATCCACAACCAGGATGGGATATCGCCGACATCGAGCTCCATGCGCTGGTGGAATTCCGAGCGGGTAAAGCCGGGACACAAGGCCTGTACCCGCACGCCGCTGCCGGCCAGCTCCGCCGCCAGGCCTTCGCTGAAGCTCGTCAGGTACGCCTTGGTGGCGCAGTAGTTTACGTTGTACGCGGAGAACAGGAACGATGCCACGGAAGAGACGTTCACTATGGCGCCGCAACCCTTGTTGAGCAATACCGGAAGCGCCGCCTGGCTGAGGCGCATGGGCGTCATGGTGTGAAGCTGAAGCATCGCTTCCTGACGCGCCGGGCTGGCGTTGGCAAGCGAGCCGCGCGTGCCGAAGCCGGCATTATTCACCAGAAGTGCTAGCTGAGGGGACTGCGTGATCCGTGCTGCCAGCAGGCTCACATCGGTATCAATGGTAAGATCGGCGGGAAAAACCTCGACAACGACTCCATAATGCTCTTCGAGCTCCCGCTTCAATCCTTCCAGGCGGCTCCTGTCACGCGCTACAACCAGCAGGTCATGTCCCCGCGAGGCAAGGCGCTCACAGAACACCCGGCCGATGCCGGCGGATGCACCGGTTACTAACGCGAGCGGACGAGGCTTAGACGCTGTCACGCTCACCTCCCAATAGCATAACCGAGAAGATTTTCCCCACCCCGCTTCACTGCTGGAGACCGCTCCTGATAGCCGGCTCGGAAGCCCGGTTACGGAAGCCGCCCGGTGAAATCACCGAGAGCGACCTCAGCCGCTGGGCGGCCTCCTCGAGGATGTCGTCGGTCTTGCAGAAGACAAAGCGAACCAGAGAGCTCCCCCCGCCGCCCTCGCGGAAAAAGCTGGAACCCGGAACCGGCGTCACGCCGATCTCGCGGGAGAGCCATACTGCAAACTCGGTGTCCGAGAGTGGCGGGCCCGATCGCGGGAGCGAGGCAAGAGCTGAGAAGTCGGATAGGATGTAATAGGCTCCTTGAGGAGGTGTGCAGATGAATCCGGAACCGCTCAGGGCGTTGAAGAGCAGGTCGCGCCGGGCTCGGTAGGCGGCCGCCAGCGCCTCGTAGAACGGCGGCTGCAACCCGTCAAGGGCCGCGGCAACTCCCTCCTGCAAGGGAGCTGGTGCGCCGACCGTGAGGAAGTCATGCACCTTCCGGATCGCGTCGGTCAATTCCGCGGGCGCCACAATCCACCCAATACGCCAACCTGTCACGCTGAAGGTCTTCGAGGCGCCGCTGATGGTGACAGTGCGATCCCGCATGCCCGCCAGGCTGGCCAGCGGGATGTGCTCACCTTCAAAACGGATGTGCTCGTAGATCTCGTCGGTCACCGCCAGGACATCGTGCCGAACGCACAGATCGCGGATGGCTTCGAGCTCGGCTCGGCTCAGCACGCGGCCCGATGGGTTGCTCGGAGTGTTGACGATGATGGCGCGGGTGCGGGACGAAAACGCATCCGCCAGTCGCTCGAGGTCGAGGGGATGGCCCGGCTGCAGGGGCACGTACACCGGCATGGCATCAGCCAGGATCGTGTCCGGCCCATAGTTCTCGTAGAAAGGCTCGAAGACGATCACCTCGTCACCCGGGTTTACCACCGCCAGTAACGTGGCGATCATGGCTTCGGTGGCCCCGCACGTGACGGTGATCTCCCGCTCGGGATCCGTCTCCAGGCCGTACCATGCTTGATACTTTCGAGCCAGAGCTTCACGAAGGCGCTGGGCCCCCCAGGTAATGGCGTACTGATTTATATCGTCGTGAATCGCACGGGCGGCTGCTTCCTTGAGCATTTCCGGCGCAGGAAAGTTCGGAAACCCCTGGGCGAGATTGATCGAGTGATATTGCCGGGCCAGGCGGGTCATGCCCCGGATGACCGACTCCCGGAAACCATGAGTACGGCGGGCGGTTTGCACGGCGACTCCGCGGTGGAATGACTCGGCAACGATGATCAGATGAAGAGTATAGCGGCCGACGGAGTCATGGCGAGAGCCTGCCCACTACGGATGGCCCGATCGTTGCCTTAGACTGCTAGCCATGACCGATTCCGGGCAGACGCAGCTTTCCATGGTTGACCTCCACAGTCATCTGGTGCCCGGGGTGGATGACGGGACCACGACTGCTGCGGAGTCGATCGCCGCCTTGTCGGATCTTTATCGGCAGGAGGTCCGGACCGTAGTTACCACCCCGCATCTCCTACTGCCCAACCTCGGAAGCGACGGGGCGATCGATCGCGAGCTGGAACTTCATCGCCGCGCCTTCCACGATCTGGCGCTTGCCTGCCTCGAACGGAACGACCTTCCATCTGTAGCCCTCGGACAGGAGATCTGGGCACCGGACGCCGCCGCTGTGCGCCGCGTCGTTTGGCGCCCGGACGTTGGCCTGGCCGGCGGTAGATACCTGCTGGTGGAGTTTGGGTTCGAGCTACAGGGAAACCACAACGATGTAGTTCGCGAGGTGCAGGAGGCGGGACGTCAGATCGTCATTGCCCATCCGGAACGGTACCACTATCTGCCGGACCACAATCCAATCGACGTTATGCGCACCTGGCAGGAGCTCGGAGCTCTACTTCAGGTAAATGTGGGAAGCCTCACCGGTCACTATCGGCGCTCCAGCCCTCAATCTGAAGGGCTGGCGTGGCAGATGATTGATGCGGGGTTGGCTGACATCCTTGCAACCGATCACCATGGTCCCCGTCGTGAAGGCGTCTCTCCTGCCGAAGCCCGCAATGCACTGATCGCCCGAGGCCAGCTGGCGCTGGCCGAACGGGCGATGGTGGAGATTCCTGGAATGATCGCGCGTAACGACCCTGTTGGCTCACGTCTCCCGCGGTAGCGTGCTGGTCCCGATCGCCTGGAGCAAAAGTCCAGTTGGACCAAATCCTGTCGCGCCGCCTGCCGCAACCGCGGACTCGATCTGCTCCTTGATCCGCCGGCGTAACGCACCGTAAGCCTGAGTGGCCGCCGGATCCTCGAAGGCGATGGCTGTTCCCCTCACCTTGTATGCTCCAGCCTGCGCGTCCAGCACACCGAGGACGCTGTCGATGCCGGTCAGAAGTGAGCTGCTGAGAAGCTCCAGGGTCGGGTTCTCCTGGCGCTGCTGCCGGGAGCTCCACTGTTTGACTTCTTTCGGGCTCCACCCGTGCCGCTTCGCCAGCAACTTCACGCTGTCCTGATAGACTTTATCGATTGTTGTTTGTTGCTGCCGGTAGAGCCGGATGAAGTTGCCGGCCGCCGCCAGGCTTCGCCTGGTGTCCGTTACGCCTCCGCCGGCGGTTAGCCGGCCTGGAGCGAACAGCCGGTGTAGCCGGGCAACCCGCATTCCGCCTTCCAGCCGATCGTGCGCCTCATGACTGGCTGCTTCATAGCGGCTTAGCAGAGCTTCCACCGAATTCACCGGGGCGGTGGACTTGGCGGGTGCCAAGGCGGCACGTAGCGCCTTGGTTCGTAGTCTTGGGGCCCGCGGCAGCGCAGGGGCAACCTCAGGCAGCGGAAGTGAGGCTGTCACCGTGTCAGCTCCGGCCGGCTGACTGGCTGGCCACGCGGTGGTGGAGCCGGCCAGCGATACCATCGTCTCCGCGCTCTCCCCCCTCTGCTCCACTTCCTCCAACTCCATGCCCATCCCCTCGGCCATCTCCATCGCCTCCGCCCTCTCGGTCGTGTCAGTCGCGACAGCCACTGTTCTACCTTGACCCGCCCAGGGCGGACGTGGCCCCGAAAAGGCCAGTTGAATTCCCAGCAGGAGCAGAATGCCCGCCGCTCCAAGCCCTATCGGCCGCCTCCAGCGTTGACGAATGCCACCGCTGATGGTTACTCCCTCCGTCGGGGATAACTCCACTGGTACGCTGTTTATACCGGCCGGCAGAAGCCCCCAGGCTTTGCGGACCGGTCGCACCGGTTCCTCCTGCACGGCGGCCACGATGGCCTTGTACTGCGGGTGAAGTGTGATGGAGATCCACTTGGCGGTGGCTCGATGGTAGATGCGGGATCGCGCATCCACGTCGCCATCACGAATCGCCAGCGCGAGTTCGTCGCCCGTGCGGTAGAGTTCTTCTTTGCCTGGCTTGAGTTCAACGAGGTACATGGGTCACACTCGATCTGGTTCTTGAGCTTCGCGCGGGAGCCCGGCTGAGCTCTGGGGAGAAGGGGGACCTGTCGCGATTTTGATGAGCCAGATCCGTGCTTATATCAGACGGCTGGGGGCTTCTGGGGCTCTGGGTCCCTCCACTTGATCCCGTAAGCCCATATTTCGCAATGGCTTTTACATGGTGCCTCAGGCCGCCAGGATTCCCGCAGAAGCCTTCCCGGAGAGGGGCTGGAGTAAGTCATGCGCCCCAGTCGTGGTGCGTTTTTCGACCGCCGATGGTGTAATGCAAGATGTTTCGTTCCCCAGCCGGATTGATTAGAGTGCGGAACGTCCCGTTATGCATGGCAGGTCGGGAACGCCGCTGTTCGGTTCAGCCAGAGTTCGCCCCCCTGCCGGGCGGCGATTGGAGGTATCCATGGTCAGACAGCAAAGCCGGGTC
The DNA here is from genome assembly GCA_013813435.1 of Gemmatimonadales bacterium. Taxonomy (GTDB): domain Bacteria; phylum Gemmatimonadota; class Gemmatimonadetes; order Gemmatimonadales; family GWC2-71-9; genus CAVVWJ01. The sequence goes on along the minus strand of JACCRS010000040.1, from coordinate 6,032 downwards.
AACGATCCCACCGACCCCTGGTCCCAGGGCAGCGAGGGTGGCGGAGAGGGACGGGGTGCGGGGACGCTGCTCATGGCAGCGTTGGTTGGTGTGGGAATAGGCCTGCTCGCGGCGCCCCAGCCTGGAACCAGGACCCGCAAGGTTCTTCTGAAGCGCCTTGCTGAGCTCGGCGAGGGCGTGGGTGAGAGCCTGGAAGACGTGCAGGATGTCGGCAGCAGGGCACGGAAGCGAGTCAAACGCCGTATGGCCAAGCTGCGGCAGGACGCTGTAGATGAATGGGAGAGCGTGCCGGAACGCTGGTCGAAGACCAGGAGCCGGGTGCGCGATCAGGAGTCCAGCGAGGATGAAGACTCCGGGTCATTCGGCAAGCTGTTCGCGCTGGCTGCCGGGTTGGCCACAACGTACTTCATGACCAGCGAACGCACTGCCTCCGCCCGCGGCCGGGTGCAGGAAACCGCCGCCGACGTCGGACGTCGCGCCACCGATCGGTGGGAGCGCTTCCAGCGGGGCGGCATTGGCCCCCGTAATGAAAGCAATGAGAGCCGGTCGGAAACCCGTGTGGCGTCGGGCTCGTCCAGTGAGGCCCCGCAGGCGAACTGATTCAGTTGCCTCGTTCGGCCAGCTGGCAAACGGCCCCGGGGATACGGGGCCGTTTCCTTGTCATCGGCGAGGGCCATGATTCACTGGCGAAGAGGGATCGAGTGGTTGACTCGGCCCCAGCAGCGTTGGCGCCGCATCGGGTTTCTCAGCTTGGCCTTCGGCGCGGCATTTCTTCTCGTCGCGGTAGTATGGGTGGCAACCTGCGGCTTCCACGGCTGTCCGACGACGGCCCAAATCCAGGCCTTCCGGCCTAGCGAAGGCAGCCGGGTGCTCGACCGCTCTGGCAAGCCGCTCGGCCGGCTCACCTACGTCCGCCGCGTCAACGTGCCGGTAGACAAGGTGCCGCGATCGGTCCGAGCGGCGTTCATTGCCACTGAGGACCGACGTTTTTACCAGCACCGTGGAGTGGACTGGCGAAGCGCTGGTCGTGCCTTCGTGCGCAACCTGTCCAACGTCAGCATTCGGGAGGGGTTCAGCACCATCACGATGCAGGTGGTGCGAAATGCTTTCCTTCCTCACCTCGCCAACGAGCGCAGCTTCCGGCGCAAGCTGATCGAGCTTGAGCTGGCGCGGCGTCTCGAACACACCCTCACCAAGCAGCAGATTCTCGAGATCTACCTGAACGTGATTTATCTCGGGAATGGGACTTACGGAGTGGAGGCAGCGAGCCGGGATCTGTTCGGCAAGAGCGTCAGCCGAGTCTCGATAGGGGAAGCCGCCACCCTGGCCGGGCTGGCAAAAGGTCCCTCACTCTACGCACCCCGGCGGCATCCAGACAGAGCGCGGGCACGGCGGGATCTGGTGTTGTCATTGATGGCTCGTGAGGGCTACATCTCGCCCGAGCTGGCTGCGCGCAACCGGAAGGAGCCGCTGCGCATAGCTCGAGCGGAATGGCGCCCTCCGCGGGATCAGACCCACGCGCTCGACCCGGTTCGCGCTGCCGTCGATTCGTTGCTTGGCGATGATGCCATGACCGCCGGAGATCTCGTGGTCTACTCCACCCTCGATGCTGAGGCTCAGCACGCTGCGGAGCGCGCCATCCGAATCCAGGGCGCGGCGATTCAGCGGCAAGGCTCTCGCTCCCGGCCTAAAGCGGAGCTCGAGGGTGCGGTCGTAGCTCTGGACCCCCGAAGCGGAGAGATCCGTGCCCTGGTGGGTGCCCGCCGGTCCGTCCGCCGCGGCTTCAACCGGGCACTGGGAGCCCGCCGACAGCCAGGCTCGGCCTTCAAGCCTTTCGTCTATGCCGCTGCCCTGTCGGCTGGATACAGCCCGGCCACCATTCTCGATGACTCTCCAGTAGAAATCCTGGACGCGGGCCGCATCTGGCGTCCGGAGAATTTCGGGGGAGAGTACGGTGGTCCGCTGACTCTTCGGCGGGCTCTGATGCGATCTGCCAACGCGGCAACGGTGAGGCTGAGCCAGGCCCTGGGCGAGAAACGCGTCGCTGCGCTGGCGCACCGTTCCGGCATCCGCAGCCGGATGGACGCCGTTCCTGCCCTGGCACTCGGCGCCCTGGAGGTCACGCCCCTGGAGTTAGTGGCCGCTTACGCGCCTTTTGCCAACGGAGGAGTGACAGTCCAGCCGTCGATTGTCAGCCGGATCGAATCGTCAGACGGCTCAGTTCTCTGGCAGCCGCGTGCAACGGGTAGGAAGATTCGAGTATTGGACCGGGCGGCGGCCTTCCAGATTACCTCCATGCTCCAGTCGGTGGTGGATGGTGGCACTGGTCGTGTAGTGCGGCAAATGGGGGTCAAAGGACCCGTTGCCGGGAAAACCGGCACCACCAATAACGGTGCCGACGTATGGTTCATCGGCTACACTCCAACACTTGTAGCGGGCTTCTGGTTCGGCTACGACTCTCCGCGGCCCATCGCCTCTAACGCTTCCGGGGGCCGCCTCGCGGCTCCTGCCTGGGCAATGTTCTACCTTGAGGGGTGGCACGAGCGGTCTCCGGCCGGGGCCTGGAGCCCGCCGGCCGAGCTGATCCAGCATAGCATCGATCCGTCAAACGGTGAGTTGTCTAACAAGTGGTGCCCCGACACTCAGCGCGAGTGGTTCAAGTCAGGCACTGAGCCCACCACCATCTGTCGCACGCACGAAGCCCCCTTTATCGATCAGCTTGAGGAGCTCGGCCGCAAGATCGGGAAGGCAATCGGACGGATTCTGAAGGGCCTTTAGATCGAGCTGCCTGGCGTCGCGGAGAGAGCCTTGAGCTGCTTGGGTGGCAAATAATGAAGCAGCTGCTGCCGGACTGTCTCCGCTTCACGAAGCACCTTGCTGGGATAGCGCCGGCAGTTTGGCGTGGCTCGGCTTCTGATGCAGCCGTTGTAGCGCAGCAACGCCGACCGCACGTCCCGGGTGCGCTTGAGATATCCGGCAAAAACCCGGGAGCCATGACAGATATTTGCTTCAACCTGCAGCAGGTCATCGGAATCGCAGTCGAATACCCCGGCATGGAAGCGCATCACCTGCATTAGCCCGACTGCGCCCTTGTTGCTCACCGTCTCCGGCTCCAGCCGCGAGTTTTCTGTGATGAGCACGCCGGCCAGCAGACTCGGTGGTATCTGGAGCTGACGAGCCTCCTTCACGATGGCGCGGGCTACGCGGTTGGCGATTTCCGGCTCGGCCCTCCACCGGAATATCTGCGCCAATGGTAGATGATCATACCGGTTGACAACTTCACGCTCGAGAGTTGCGCTGTCGGCCGGCACCGTTGGCAGTGAGTTTCCCCCGGAGTTCGAGAACGGGCTCGCTGAGGCGATGCCGGACAACGGCAGGTCGAGCTGCGCCGTTGGCGTCAACAGCAAAGCGGCAGCGAAACCCGCAGCCGCCAGGAAGGTGATGAAGGCGTGGCTGGGTGTCCTCAGTGGGCGCAGGAACGCGGAGCTCTGTCTGTTCATGGCGCGGTGAGGTATGCAAAATCCGGGCACACAACCGCGGACCGTCCAGACACAACAGCTCAACTGATGGAGTTCTAGAGAGTTAAAGGACTGCACCGAATGACAGGGAGACCCGCTGCGAAGCGTCTGCCGGGGCTGCGTTGCCCGGGTGAGTACGCGGATCTGCGAGACGTGCGGCGGGGCGCGGGGCCGAGGCAGCGAGGCGCCGGAGCTTAGTCCGGCACCATGGCGCTGAGGAGCTTTACCATGGCGAGATCGTAGGGATCGGCCGATGGGTCGTCGTCGGGGATGTCGTAGTTTTGCTCGGGAGTCTCCAGGATCAGCGGAATTCCGACGGTGCGGTTGTCTCTCAGCAGCCACTCGAACGGCTGCTGTCCGATTTTTCCGTCGCCGATCAGCACGTGGCGGTCCTTGTTCGAGCCGAGCGCGCCCTCGCTGTCGTTGAGATGGAAAAAGGAAGGCGGCTCCCCGGTCGCCGCCTGGAACTCGTCGAGCACGCGGGTAAGATCTTCCTCGGATCGCGTGATGTCGTGGCCCGAAGCCAGCAGGTGGCAGGTGTCGAGGCCGTAGCCGGTCCTCGGACGCAAGGCAGCCGGCACCCCCTGGAGAATTGCGCCGACTTCGGCCGCGGTCCGGCCCAGGGTCATACCGGCACCCGCCGTGTTTTCGACCAGCAGCCGGGTCCCTCCGGCCACCGATTCCAGGGCCTCTGTGATCGCGTGCGCCACTCGCACCGCGGCATCCTCCCGGCTGCCGGAGGTGGCTGCCCCCGGATGAAAGCAGACGCTTCCCACCCCGAGTGCGGTCGACCGTTCCAGCTCTTTTCGGAGACCGGCGCGAGCCCGGGCCAGTTTCACCGGGTCTTCCGTAGCCGAGTTGAGCACATAAGCAGCGTGCACCACCACGTACTGCAGCGAGATCGGCGTCTGTGTCAGGGTGGTGTGAAACCGTTCGATGCGTTCGGGGCGGATGGTGGACTTGTCGCCGTAGTACTGGGGTGGCGCAGTAAAGATCTGAAGCGCCCTCCCCCCCGCGGCCGCTGCCCGCAGGGCCGCCATGTGAATGCCGCCATTTGGAACCGGGTGGACCCCGATGAAATGGACCAAGATCTTTCTCCTGTACGCGGATCTGCCATACCGTGACGGTCGGCACAGCCCTTTCCGGGCCAAGTAGAAGATATCTAGAGAATAGCCGCAACCGGGCGGCTGCCATCACCGATCATCACGCATCTCGGAGGTTAACGTGGCCAAGGATACGAACGAAGTCGTCAACAGCTATATCACAGATATGCTCGCGCTCGAGGATCACATCGAGAAGGCGTTGCGCGGACAGTTGGAAGACCTGAAGGATTATCCGGAAGTCGTCAGCGAGCTGACCCGCATCCACGGCACCGTCGAACACCACATCACCGACCTCAAGGAGCTGAGCGAGCGCCGGTCCGCCGGCGGACCCAGCAATCTCGTCAAGCGGGCAGGTTCGGCGGTGCTGGGCCTGGGCGCTGCGGCGGTGGACCTGGTACGGAAGGAAGGATTACCGAAAAATCTGCGGGACGACTATACCGCGTTCAGCCTTGCGACCATCGGGTACGTCATGCTGCACACCACCGGGCTCTCACTCGGCGAGCGAGAGGTAGCCGCTTTGGCCCGGCAGCATTTCACCGATTATGCGGGTGTGGTAACGCGGCTCCATAACATCGTGCCCGCGGCGGTGGTGCGATTCCTGAAGGAAGACGGTCTGCCGGCGCAGGAGAACGTTCTGCCGGAAGTCAGCCGCGCGATCGAGGAGGTCTGGCAGTCCCAGTCCAGTCAGGCGCCAAGGACTGAAGCGACGTCGATCGGGCGGAGCCGGTAGTCCGCTGGCCATTGCGCTCCATAGGAATTCTGTCGTTGTGGTGCCGGCAAAAGAACAACCGTGCCGGCATCACGTTCAATGGCTCGAAGTCCTGGCGCACCCGGCCGAATACCTGCTCGAGGTACGGCAGCACAGTGCGGGTGAATTGGTACACCAGGAAAGCGCCGTTCGGATGCAACACCGAATGAGTCTTCCGAAGAATGAGCTCTCGAATCTCGGGCGGTATGGTGGTGTAGGGGATGCCCGAGATGACGTAGTCGGCATGGGTCAGGTTCAGCCGCTCAAGAGCCGAGTCAGCCTCGGCCGCCGAGCCATGCACCACGTGCAGGCGGTCGTCATGGATCTTGCCGCGCAGGTACCGGACGAAATCCGCGTTGGTCTCCAGCACAATGAGCACTGCATCCGAACGCATCCGGCGGAGGATCTCCGTAGTGAAGGTACCGACCCCTGGCCCGTACTCAAGAAACACCCGGGCTCGGCCCCAGTCCACTTCGCTCAAGACCTTGTTGACGAGAAAGCGGGAGCTGGGGATCAAGCTGCCGAGCATTTTGGGGTGCTTTATAAAGTTGCGTCCGAAGAGAAGAATCTGTTCCGAACGGGAGGCGCTCTGAGCGGGCACGGGGAGAGATCTGCCTTTCACGATAGGTCTTGCCCGCCAACCTGCCGGGCGCCGGACAAGTC
>JACCRS010000132.1 GCA_013813435.1 Gemmatimonadales bacterium | reverse complement strand
TTGCGCATTACGGGGGCGATCTCATTCTCGGTGAGCACGAGGTCGCCCATAGCCATAGCCGTCCCATCTGCCCGCTTGAACGCCACCCAGGAGCCGAGTGCCAGGGCGGGCTTCACGGCGACGCCACCCGCGCTTACCCGGAGATCGCTCCTCGGCATGCTGTACTTGTAGACCTCGCCGGGCTGCACTTTTCCCGTTCGCCCCAGGGCCTGATCTACGTTTTTCCAATCGGTGCTGTCGGTTACGCCCGGGGCAGGCGCCGCAGCGACACGGGCCTGTTGAGGGACGGCGTCTCCGGTGTCGCCGCTCTTCTCGCCGCAACTCGCAACAGCAAGGGCGATAGTGAACAAAAGCATGTGATCGGTCCGAGCGGTGGGTGCATATATCTTCATGAGCTCCTCCTAGTGGGTAAGCTGAACACTGAGACGAATTCTGAAGGGGCGTTCGGCGCCTTCACCCGGCGTAACGCTCGTTCACTGTGGCGGCAAAGACGACGGTGCCAAGGAGTCCGATGGCGGCGGCCAGCACGAACGGGGCCTGGGGCGCGACATTCCATAGCGCGCCGCCCATAGTGGCAGCGGGCGCTATCGCGAGACTCCGGACCAGGTAATAGAGCCCGATCCCCCGCGCTCGCGCTCGGGAGGGGACGAGATCCACGATCAGCGCCTTTCGGGCCGGCTCCCCGATTTCCCTCAGGCCCCCGATTACGAAGGCCATCACGAGCCCCACGAAGGTGTGCGCTAGAATCACCGCGACCGGAAAGAGGGAGAAGGCGATGAAGGTGGCGATGACGAACGGCTTCCGCCCGCAACGGTCGGCGAGCCGCGCGGCCGGGAGATAGCACAGGATCGCTGTGGTCATCTGCACCGCGATCAAGACGCCGAATTGCGGGGGGTCGATGCCCACCACGTCCAGTGCGTACAAAACGAGGAAGACGTCCACCATTCCTTCGCACGTGCGGATGAAGATGTCCGAGAGCAGGAGGCGGCGCAGCGGCAGCGGAAACGAGCGCCAAACGCCACGGACACCGGCTTGGTCGAGGGGCGGCAGGGCGAGCCGCATCTGGGAAACGATGACGAGGGTCAGCAGCGCGAGCACAATCGAGAGGATCAGGCCCGTCCGCACCCCGCCACGTACCCCCTGGCTCGCAATGAGCAGTCCACCCAGGACCGGCGCAATTGCAATCGGCACCCGTCTCAGGATCGACTGAATGGAGAAGCCCACGGCACGCCGTTCGCGGGGAAGCATATCGCCCACCACGGCGAGGAGCGTGGGGCTGGCCATGCTGGACCAGGCCATCATGAACATCAGGCCAAACAGCACGATCGGCCAAGTCGGCGCCGCAGCAATCACGCCGTAGCCAATGGCTGCCAGACAGATGAACAGAAGGAGGGCGCGTCTGCGTCCATACCGGTCGGCGAACCAGCCGCCCGGGTACTGGTAGAGTCCGTCCAGCAGATCCCGGGTGCTGCCATAGACGCCGATTGCCATCACCGGGGCGCCTAACGACTCCAGGTACTTCGGCACGAATCTCCGCCATAGGTGCTCGCCGAGTGCCATGGTGAACATGGCGAGGGCCACCGCACCGGTATTGCGCTCGAGCCCCAAGAAGCCCGCGACTCGGGTCGGCTTCGCTGTGATGGTGCATGTTCCAGCGAACCTATCCCCGGGAGCCGATTTCTCGAGGTCAGGCTCCAGCATGGACCCGTCGCACCCAGGCGTATAGGCCGTCGTAGATGCGGTCGGTCAACTCAAGCAGCTCGTTGTCGTCTCGGATTACGAGGCCCAGCCCTCGGATGATGGCGTCGAGGCCCGGGGCTTCAGGGCTGCGAAACCTCTCGTCGTCCAGATCTGCATCGTGCACCATGGCCGCGATTTCGTGGAGGGGGGGATCACTGAGACCATACTTGAGCAAGATGCTTTCGAACGAGCAGCGCCCCTCGTGATGGCCAAGCTCCACCCCGCGCATATCGAAAGGGATCCCTCCGAGCCGCTCAGCGGACTCGGGATCGGGGACGAAGGCGAAGCGCGGTTGGGAATCCACGAAGCGCCTGATGAGCCAGGCGCAGGCGGTGCGGTCGATGTGCGGGTGGGGCCTAGTGACCCAAAGCATGGGTCGTCCCCTCCTTGAATGTGTCGGCCGGCCTGAGCCGCCGGTCGAGATCGGCGGTCGCCTGGCGTACCGCCTCCTCAGCTGCTGCCCGCCCCGGAGCACGGAAGTAATCGCGCCGCCGCTCAAGGCGGAGCGCCCGTTCGAGGCCGAGGAGCTGCCGGCGGATTTGATGCACTTGGCCGGACCGGACGCGGCGGCGTTGGGCGAGGCGTTGGAGTCTTAGAGCCGACTCCGCCAGAGACGCATATCGTACATCGGCCTCCGTCCGAAAGCGGCCCATAATCCCCTGATCCTGCTTCACATTAAGACTCTGCGCCTCCCAGATAAGCGCGGTCCCATCTTGCTCCTCGATCTCCTCGGCTAGCCACTCGAACGCCTCGCGAGTCCTTCCATCAATGGGCAGTACCCAGACGCTGTCATGCAACAGGAGCGCGCCGATGCGCTTCAGCCGCCGCCAGATTGCGAGCCGGAGGCGACTCGGCTCCGACGGGAGTCGGTATGACAACGCGATCCAAGAGAGTGGCGACATGATCCGAAGGTAACCGCTGTTACGTTTCTGGCAACGATTGCAAGGTGGCGTCTGTTGTAACCGCGGTTACATTGCCACGATGACCCCTCGTGACGTGGCTCGCTCAGGGAATCGAGCAACGGGGCGCTACTGAGGTCACTATGCGCGGATCCGCCGCGACGAGTCGACTCTTCATCTTTCCGTCCACCTTGCATTTCTGAAGCGAGATCAGTTTATGCAGGCATACCTCGAAAGACCCCGCCAGCTTGTTCCGCATCTGCTCGTTCCACTCGTCGCATGGATAACGGCTGCCTGTGGGCCCCCCAACAGCAAGACACCAGAAGCCGACGCACGGCCGGGCAGTCCCGCGGGCGGCGACGTATCGGCCGGAGCGTCAGCACGGGCTGACTCGATGAACTGGGCGGCTGTCGATCAGGCCCTCGGTCGTAAGGGTGAGATGCAGGCCGGCGGTGTTTACAAATACGTCATGCCCCGAAGCGACCTTCAGGTGAGCTCCGGCGGAGTGCAGATCAAACCCGCCTTGTCCCTCGGCTCCTGGCTGGCGTTCAAGCCGAAGGGTAACGGGGCCGTTGCCATGGGCGACCTGGTGTTCACCGAGAAGGAGTACAATCAGGTCATCGGCCGCTTGCAGCAGGGCGGCGTCGGGCAGACGGCGGTCCACAAGCACCTGCCCGAGCAGTCGCCCGCGATCTGGTGGACGCACCTCCATGCCGAGGGCAGCCCGGTGAAAATCGCGCAGACCGTCAAGGCGGCACTAGCGCTCACCGCGACACCCGCCCAGACCCCTTCCGGCTCGCCGGATGCGTCGGTGGAGCTTATCGAGCTCGACACGGCCGCAATCAACCGGGCGCTGGGGCGCAGCGGTAAGGTGAGCGGCGGGGTTTATCAGGTCAGCATCCCCCGCGCCGAGACCATTCAGGCGAGCGGCATCCAGGTGCCCGCGTCGATGGGCACGGCGACGGCGCTCAACTTCCAGCCGACCGGAGGCGGCAGGGCTGCAATCAACGGCGACTTCGTCATGACTGCCGAGGAGGTGCAGCCGGTGATTGCGGCGCTCAAGGCCAATGCCATCCAGGTGGTCGCGGTACACAATCATATGCTGGACGAGGAGCCGCGACTCTTCTTCATGCACTTCTGGGCGAACGACGACGCCGTCAAGCTCGCGCGCGGTCTGCGGGCTGCGCTGGACAAGACCAAGTCGGCTCCGGCTGGAGACTCGCGGGCCAGTGCCGGTTCCACCCGGCAGTGGAACTTCGACGACGTGGCCGCCGGTGCCCTGCCGGTCGGCTGGAAGGCGGAGCAGACGAAGCCACGTGGTCAGGGCGCCAGGTGGTCGGTTCGGCAGGACCCCACGGCCCCCTCAGGCAATCAGGTGCTCGCTCTCACCGACACGCGCGGCGCCAGTGGAGGCACTTACAACCTCGCTTGGACAGACGGGCTGTCCTTTCAGGACGGTCGTATTGAAGTGAAGGTGAAGGCAGGGACAGGCCGTGAGGACCAGGGCGGCGGCCCAGTCTGGCGCGTTCAGGACAAGGAGAACTATTACATCGCCCGCTGGAACCCTCTCGAGGACAACTTGCGGCTCTACTACGTCCGGAACGGCAGTCGTCGTCAACTCGCAAATGCCAATGTAGACCTTCCGGCCGAGGGGTGGCACACGGTCGCCATCGACCACAAGGGGAACCGGATCACAGCATACCTCGACGGGCAGAGAATGTTCCAGACGACCGACGACACTTTCGCACAGGCAGGGGGCGTCGGCGTCTGGACCAAGGCGGATGCGGCGACCTCATTCGACGACGTGGTCGTGAACAGAAGCGGAGAGGCGTGATCCGAGCACCTCGGAGGTGACGGCGGACGCTCGGCCACAATACTCGCTGTGGCAGCTGACCGGATATTTCCTGAAGCTGGGGACGATCGGTTTCGGCGGACCCGTAGCCCTCGTGGAATACATGCGGCGCGACCTGGTCGAACGGCGGCAGTGGATCGACGAGGGCGATTACATGGAAGGCCTCGCACTCTCCCAACTCGCCCCGGGACCGCTTGCCGCGCAGCTCGCGATCTACATTGGCTTCGTTCACTACCGCGTGTCCGGGGCGACGGTGGTCGGCATCGCCTTTGTGATCCCCTCCTTTCTGATGGTAATCGGCCTCGGGTGGGCCTACGTGCGCTACGGCGGCCTCTCCTGGGTACAGGCGGTGTTCTACGCCGTCGGGGCCGCGGTCATCGGGATCATTGCGCACAGCGCCTACAAGCTGACCCGAAAATCGATTGGCCGCGCATGGTTGCTCTGGTCGATCTATGGGGTTGCGGCTGCCGTTACCGTCATCACAGAATCAGAAGAGGTCCTGCTGTTCCTGGCGGCGGGTGTCCTCGTATGGCTGGTGAAGACACCGCCGAGCCTCCAAGGCTTTCGCAACCGGCTACCGTCGGTGCTCTTCGCTCCCGTGAGCCTTGGGGTGCCTGGGGTGTTCGGGCTGGATTGGGATCTGCTTGGGCGGATTCTCACGTTCTTCACCTACGCGGGCGCGTTCGTCTTTGGTAGCGGACTCGCTATCGTGCCGTTCCTCTATGGGGGAGTGGTGAAGGAGCACGGCTGGCTGACCGACCAGCAATTCCTCGATGCAGTGGCAGTGGCGCTCATTACGCCAGGCCCGGTGGTCATTACGACAGGCTTCATTGGCTTCCTGGTGGCGGGCCTTCCTGGGGCCACAGTGGCGGCGGTAGCCACGTTCCTGCCTGCGTACTTCCTGACGATCATTCCCGCACCTTACTTCAAGAAGTACGGCAAGCAGCCCGGCGTCGCCGCCTTCGTGGATGGGGTGACCGTTGCTGCGATTGGCGCTATCAGCGGCGCAGTCGTCGTCCTGGGACGACGCTCGATTGTGGACCTGCCGACTGCGCTCATCGCCGCAGTCACAATTTTTCTGCTCTGGAAGGTGAAGGTGCCGGAGCCGCTCATCATTCTCGTGGCAGCCCTCCTCGGGGTGCTGATCTACCCTGGGTAAGTCCCTGGTGGGGATGACTAAGGCAAACGGCGCTGAGCTATCGACCTGCCTGGCAGCACTCGTGCTCCTCCTGCCGGCTCTCCTGGCAGCTCAGGAACCCGACACTGCCGGACGGGGACTGGACAGCTTGGAGGCGGCGCTGCCACGCGTTCGAACGGCCCCGGGACTCAACACTCCATCACGCTTGCCGCTCGCGTCCGGCGAGTACCGCAAAGCCCCACCGCGCTTCGAGGTCCTCCTTCAGATGCGGGGGGAGTACATCCCTGGCGAGCCGGACGTCGCGACATTCTTCTTTCGGAAGGTAGAGCTTGGGATCAAGGGGCAGGTCGCGGAGCATGTCGCCTTCTCGGTCGAGCTCGACCCGGTGCGTCCAGACGATCCGTTCAGACGAACGTATATCCGGCTTAGTTATTTCGAGCACGTGCTGTTGAAGCTTGGCCTTGAGAAAGCTCCGGTGGGGCTCGCCGAGCTGACCTCCTCGGATGAGATCCCGTTCGTGACCCGCCCCGAAGTCAGCAACAGGTTCGCGCCGGCCGAGGAGCTGGGGGTGCATCTCGAAGCCCCGTGGGAGCACTGGCTGGTGCAGCTCTCGGCCACCAATGGGAACGGCCGCGCGCCCCGTGACGACAACCGACGCAAGGACCTCTCGGCGCGGGTTGTCTGGGGGCCGCTCCCCTGGCTGTCGGTCGGGGCCTCGACAAGCCAAGGTGCCATTGGTGAGGTGCCGCGCGATCGCAACCGCTACAATGTCGAGGTCAAACTGGGCGATAATCTCACCGGTCTCCAAGTCGAAGGGTACCGGGCAAAGGACGCTTCGGTGTGGAGCACCGCCTCCTACGTCGAAGCATACCGGGGGATTCCCATTCGAGCGAACTGGCTTACGCACGTGCAGCCTGCTATCCGGTACGAGCGGATCGACCGTCGCGACGATGTAGCAGACGAGGAGCTCAGTGTGCTGACTTTGGGACTGAATCTGCTTTTCCATGGCCACGCGGCGAAGCTCCAGCTCAATTACCTCTCGGAGCTCCGCACCCCCGGGCGCGCGGATGAGTGGCGCGCGCAGTATCAGCTCGCGTTCTGATTGAAGCATGCGCCGTGAGGGGGGAGACACGGGGCGACGGGAGCGATTATACTTGGGGCATGCTCCCGTTGCGCAGGTCTATGCCCTCGCTGTGTCTCACCCTCATCCTTGGGCTCGCACTAGCTTGGCCTGGTCTCGCGCATCGCCGGCTCCACCAACATACTGATGAGCAC
>JACCRS010000105.1 GCA_013813435.1 Gemmatimonadales bacterium | reverse complement strand
CGCCCGACAATGGGATACTTCCAGGTGTAGGGACAGATGCAATCTTTCGGCGCCGCCTGGAGCACCAGCAGTAGAGTGTCCCGCCCGACGTCGGTGTAGGTCGTGTACGTCGCTTTGGCTTCGAGGCCGAGCCGCGCGGCGTAGTCACGGGTCTGGAGCACCAGGCCCAGTGTCTGACGCAGCACAGGGTCGGTTGTGCTGTCGCGTACCAGGCGTGCGATCGGTTGACGTGATTGGAGAATCCTGGTCTCCTCGAACCCGGCTCGGGTCAGGTACCGAACGTCCTCACTGGCCAGGTAGGCAGTGCCGTACCCGGCGAATAGAACTGCGACCAGGGTGAAGAAAATCATTCGCCTCACCGAATCCGAACCAAAGCGATTCGGGGCTGGACCGAGGAGGCAACCGGCTCCTGGCCAGAAGGAGCGGTAAGCCGCAGGTCCACGGAGGAGGCTGCGCCGGGCTGGGCGATCAGCACGTGGCGCCCCGAACCTGCTCGCAGCACGCCGGCGTACGAATAGCCCACACCATTCGTGGCGTCAGGCACTAAGGGGAACGTCCGCGCGATGGAGTCAGCCGCCGCCCGAAAGTTCCAGGTCTTGTACCGCAGCCGCGGCGAAGCGGCCTGGAAACCCGGGAGATCGTCGACAAAGTTGGCAAGCTGCCACTCCGGAATCAGGACCTGGAAGGTCTGCCCCGTCACAGCCTGCACGTTGGCGACACCGGTCAGGCTGGTGCCGACCAGCCGCCTGGTGAGGTCGGTCCCCAGCAGCGTATCGGTGGCAAACTGGTCAGCCAGCCACCGGACGAACAGCCAGTTGGCGCCGCGCTCAGCCAGATCTCCGGACGAGCTGCCAGGTTCGATGAGGAAGAAGTTCTCCGGCGAGGTGAGGTAATCGAGTGCGTTCTCGAGGTCACCCTGGATGAAGTCACGGACGCAGGAGCCGCTGACCGGGCATTCAGCGTTGGGTATCTGCCGGCCGCCCAGCTCTTCGGCCAAGTGTGAAAGCCCCTCGTTCAGCCAGGTGTCCTCCGACCTGCCGTTCCGCACCAGCACATGCTGATTGAAGCTGATCATGTGCTGGAATTCGTGAATGAAGGTGGCTGGCAGGCGGGAGCGAGCGAACTCCTGGGAGATAGTGCAGTCCAGGTTGCCCGGGTCGGGCACCAGGCCGTAAAAGATCTCGGCCTCATTGGATCCCGGGTTGCCGCTGGACCGCGGCAGGAGATCCGCTCCGAAGAAATACCCCAGAATCACGCTGCCGGTGGTATTGCAGTTGGGGCTGAGCGCGTTCACCCGGTGGGTCAGCAGCACGATCACCACCGCGTTGCCGTCCACGTCCGACTCGCGGCCAAACGCCACCGTGTCGATGGGGTACAGGTAGTCGTCGAAGAGGGTGCCGACCTGGGCGAGGTCCGCGTCGCTGTAGCCGCCGGCCGGAGCGTCATTGTCAACGAAGATGGCCACGCGCTGGCCCACAGCTTTGGCCGTGGCCGTGGCCTGGGTGAACGCGTTGCATTGCCGGCTGGTGCAGACGTCGAACGTGCGCTGCTCCCCGGGGACCGGCGGCACGGAGCTGACGGACCCGGTTTGTGCCTTGTCGAAAAGTACCCGCGACGGGCTCCCGGTGAGCACCCGCTCCCGCTGGCGCAGCATGTCATGAAAGGTTTCGGCCGGCTCGGCCTGCCGGAACGCCGACAGCCGGGCCGACGTCGGCGCCGGAGCGCTGGCGGTAGCCGGGGCAGAGCCGTTCAATGCGAATGGAGCGGAGACTCCATCCTGAGCCTCCTCCCCTTCCGTGGCCACCGGCACGTAGAGATGCTCGGCTCCAGCGCCCGGCGGCGGAGGCAGGCGCAGGCAGGCGTCGTCCTGAAGCGGGTTGAGCACCCGGTGCTCGCCCACGCTTAGGGCCTCGGTGCTTCCAGCAGTGCACACGAGCGCGGGACCGTCGCCTGGACCGCTGCCATCACTACAGGCCAGCAGGAGACAGCCGGCGAACGTTGCGAGCAGAAGCGAGCGCACACTTGGCACCTGAAGACACCCCGGTTCAGCTGAGAGAGGGGAGACGAGTGTAGGAAAGAGCTGCGCCAACCTAGCAAAATAAGGCGCGGCAACGGCTTTTGACAATCGCACAAGCTGCCGGTAGCTTCTCTCGGTGTCCGAGAACATGCGGCTGTCGGCGGTCAGGTTCGGTGCTGACGGACTGGTCCCTGTCGTGACCCAGGAGAGCCGCTCCGGCGATGTCCTGATGGTTGCTTTTGCCAACCAGGACGCCCTCGAGCGTACCCTCGCCACCGGTTTGGCTCACTACTTCAGCAGATCGCGCGGCGTCCTCTGGCAAAAGGGCGAGTCGTCGTCGCATGTTCAGCGTATGGTCGAGGTCCGGCTGGACTGCGATGGTGATACGGTGCTGTACCGGGTCGAGCAGACCGGCCCGGCGTGCCACACCGGTACCCGGACCTGTTTTTCCACAGTGATCGGACGGACGGGTGTACGGGCTGACGGACAGTCGGGCGGAACAGTGGACGGTCTGACTGAAGAGGATCCCGGTGCGCACGTGCTGAGCCGGCTGGCGCGCACGATCGCGTTACGCGCGACGCAGCGCCCTGAAGGCTCATACACGGCCGAGCTTCTGTCTCAGGGCGTCGGGAAGGCCTCGCAGAAGGTGGGCGAGGAAGCCGTGGAGGTGGTGGTGGCTGCAAATTCGGAGGACGACGAACGTCTCGCGTCCGAGGCGGCCGATCTCCTCTTTCATCTAATGGTGCTCCTGCAGGCTCGCGGCGTTCCGCTTGATGACGTGCTGCGGGAGCTCGAGAAAAGGAAGAAATAGTCACGAGTCAGAAGTCACGAGTCGCAAGACGGCAGTTGGGAATTCTTGGACTCGCGACTCACGACTCACGACTCGCGACACATGCCCTTCGTCCACCTCCACACCCACAGCGAATACTCGTTGCTCGACGGGGCCAACCAGATCCCTGAGCTCGTCGCACACGTCAAGAAGCTCGGCATGGACAGCCTGGCCGTCACCGACCACGGCAACATGCATGCTGCGTGGGAATTCTACGAGCACGCCAAGGCTCAAAAAATCCGCCCCATACTTGGCTTCGAGGCATATCTGGCCTTCGGGTCCCGCGCCGCGCGGGAGAAGCCGCAGGGAGCGCCGGCACTTTACAGCCACCTTGTGCTGCTGGCCCGGAATCGTACCGGCTATCGCAATCTGGTTCGGCTCACCTCGATCGGCTTCACTGAGGGGTTTTATCGCCGTCCCCGAATCGACAAGGAAGTGCTGGCGAGCCATTCGGAGGGAATCGTCTGTCTGGCTGCTTGCCTGTCGGGCGAGATTGCGCTCCATCTCCGCCAGGGGAAGTTTGACGAAGCTCGAAGGAGCGCTGAATGGTTCAGCAGAACCTTCGGTCCCGATGGTTTCTGGCTCGAGATCCAGCAGCATGGAATTCCCGAAGAACGCGCCGTAACCGAGGGGATGCTGCGGCTGGGCCAGGAGCTGGGCCTGCCGGTGGTGGCCACCAACGACGCCCACTACCTCAGACGTGAGGACGCAGAAGCGCACGATGTTCTGCTGGCGATCGGTACCGGCAGCGATCTGGACGATCCAAAACGCTTTCGGTTCACCGGCCAGGAGTCGTACGTCAAGTCCGAAGCGGAGATGCAGACGCTGTTTTCCGACCGGCCGGATACGCTCGCCAACACCGCCAGTGTAGCTGATCTGTGCGAATTCGACTTCGAGAAGCGGTACTTCCTTCCCGAGTTCCCCCGTCCGGCGGAGTATGAGACGGACGAGGCACTGCTCAACCACCTGGCCACTACGGGAGCCGAGCGGCGCTATGGTATACCGCTGCGGCCAGAGGTGGAGGATCGGCTCACCTACGAGCTCCGGGTCATTAACACGGCAGGGTACGCCGGCTACTTCCTCATCGTCCAGGACTTTATAGCCGCGGCTCGGGCGCGGGGCATCCCGGTGGGGCCCGGGCGCGGATCGGTCGCCGGGTCGCTGGTGGCCTACGCGCTCAGTATCACAGACGTGTGTCCGCTCAAGTTTGATTTACTGTTCGAGCGGTTTCTAAACCCCTCGCGCGTCTCCATGCCGGACATCGACGTCGACTTCTGTTTCGAGCGCCGCGGTGAGGTAATCGAGTACGTGAGGGAGCGCTACGGGCGGGCCAGTGTCGGCCAGATCGTGACCTTCGGCACCATGAAGGCCCGGGCCGCGGTCAAGGACGTCGCGCGCGTGCTCCGGATCCCGCCGGGCGAGGCGGACCGGATCACCAAGCTTATCCCTTCCGGCCCCGCCTATAACCTGCCGATTCGGGAAGCCGCCGCGAAGGTCGACGAGCTGCGTGACCTGGTGCGGGACAATCCAGCCTACCAGCGGCTCATCAAGCTCAGCTCCAGGATCGAGGGGATTTCCCGCCACATGTCGGTGCATGCCGCTGGGGTGGTCATCGCGCCGGGTCCCCTCTCGGAGTACGTGCCCGTGTGCACCGCTCCGACCAAAGGTGCCGCCGGGGCTGCTGAGGGCGAGTCCATCATCACTCAGTACGAGATGGATGCCCTGGAGAAGGTAGGCATGCTCAAGATGGACCTGCTCGGCCTGAAGACGCTCACCGTGATTCACGACGCGGTGAACATGATCGGGGCCCGGCACGGCCTCAGGCCCGACATGGAAGCGCTGACCTTCGACGATCCCAAAGTGTATGAGTCGCTTCGCCAGGGCCGTACCGCGGGAGTTTTCCAGTTCGAGTCTCCCCTCGCCACCGACACGCTTCGCGCCATGAAGTGTGATCGCTTCGATGACCTTGTCGCCTCCAATGCCCTCCTGCGGCCGGGGCCGCTCGACGCCGGCATGCACACCGTTTTCATCCGCCGCAAGCTGGGCTTGGAGAAGGTCAGCTATCCTCATCCCGCGTTGCGGGAAGTGCTCGAGCCGACCTACGGCGTGATCACCTATCAGGAGCAGGTGATGCGGATCGCCAACGTCCTCGCCGGATTCACGCTGGCAGAGGCCGATGTGCTCCGCAAGGCGGTGGGTAAGAAGGACTCCGGCCTCATCAAGAAGGAGTTGGGGAAGTTCTGCGAGCGGGCGGTGGCGCTGGGCCACCCCAGGAAGCTGGCCGACGAGCTTGCGGCTCAGATCGAGACTTTCGGCCGCTACGGGTTCAACAAGTCACACTCGGTTGCCTATTCCGTTCTCTCGTATCAAACCGCCTGGCTGAAGACCCACCATCCCGCAGAGTTCATGGCGGCGCTGCTCTCGTCGGAGATCGGCAACACCGACAAAGTAGTGCAGTACATCAACGAGGCCCGGGAGCTCGGGCTCGAAATATTGCCCCCTGATGTAAACGAGTCGGGATTCAAGTTCACCGTTATCGGCGAACGCCGGATCCGCTTCGGACTGGGGGCGATTCGCAATGTGGGCGAGGGGGCCATTGCATCGATCATCGCGGGTCGTCAGCAGGCACCCTACCGCACGCTGGCAGAGCTGGTGGAGAGAATCGATCTTCGGCTCTGCAACAAGCGGGTGCTCGAATCGCTGGTCGCCGCGGGTGCCTGTGATTCTCTCGGTGGACACCGGAAGCAGTTGATGGAGGCCCTGGAGCCGGCTCTGGCCGAGGCCCAGCTTCTCCATCAGGAGCGGGAGGCGGGACAGGGGTCGCTCTTCGGAGAGGCCGGGAAAGACGGGAAAGACGGGAAGGAGAACGATGAAGGACTTCTGCATTCCCTTCCCGCCCTTCCCGATATTCCCGCCTGGGCTGAGGCGGAGCGTCTCGCCAAAGAGAAGGACGTGCTCGGCTTCTTCATCTCGGGCCACCCGCTGGAGAGATACCGGCAGGAGGTGGAGCTCTTCGGCACCAGGACGACAGCCACTCTAGGTGAGTGGGGCGAGCACCAGATCAGCGTAGCCGCGGTGGTTACCGGCGTCAAACGGCAGATCTCCAGGAAGACCGGCAAAGAATACGCACGACTGGTACTGGAGGACTTCCACGGGACGGCCGAAGCGATCGTCTTTCCGGACGCATGGGCTAAGCTCAACGGGACGATTCTGCCGGATTCGGCTTTGCTTTTGACCGGTGGCTACAGCGACAGGGACCGCGGCGAGGATCAAGCTCCATTCATAGTGGAAACGGCCCGGCAGCTCGGCGAGCTGAGGGCGTCCGGCGCCGTTGCCCTCAGCCTCAGATGGCGGTCTCCATCCGCCCCAGAGCCATCGGCGCTTCAGGCGGCCGCCGCTCTCTGCTCGGCGCATCCGGGCCCTACGCCGCTCTACATTGAGTGGAGCGACGGCAACGGCGAGGCGGTTCGACTTCGCTCCCGGCGCGTGCGGGTAGCGGCGGAAGACGACCTGGTTCGGGCTCTTCGCGGTTTGCTGGGCACCGAGTCGGTCCGCTACGTCAGGGCGGGCTGATCCGATGGCTTCGGTTTACACTCTCGACTTTGAGAAACCGCTCCTGGAGTTGGAGCGGCAGATCGAGGACCTTAAACGGATCGGGAGCGAACGGCAGATCGACATCGACGGTGAGCTGGAAGGCCTCCAGGGCAAGCTCGAGTCGCTACGGGCTGACATATACCGAAGTCTCACGCCACTGCAGCGGGTAATGGTGGCCCGCCATCCCCGGCGGCCGTACACTCTGGATTATCTCAGCACCATTTTCACCGATTTCATCGAGCTGCACGGCGACCGGCTCTATATGGATGACCCCGCCATCGTTGGAGGATGGGCTCGCCTGGCCGGTTTGTCCGTGATGGTCATCGGCCACCAGAAGGGCCGGGACACCAAGGACAATCTGAAGCGCAATTTCGGAATGCCTCACCCCGAAGGCTATCGCAAGGCGCTTCGCCTCATGAAGCTCGCAGCCAAGTTTGGTGGTCCCGTGATCACCCTGATCGACACTCCGGGCGCCTATCCCGGTCTGGGAGCGGAGGAACGCGGGCAGTCCGAAGCGCTGGCTCGCAATATCGTGGAGATGGCGGCGCTTCCCACCCCTTGTGTGGCGGTCGTCATCGGCGAGGGCGGGTCCGGTGGCGCGCTGGCCCTCGGCGTGGCCGACCGTGTGCTTATGCTGGAGAACTCGGTTTATTCGGTGATCTCACCCGAGGGCTGCGCCGCCATCCTATGGAAGGATGCAAGCCAAAGAGAGCGAGCGGCGGAAGCCCTCAAGATCACCGCCGAAGATCTTCTCCGCCTCAAGGTCATCGACGAGATCGTCAAAGAGCCGGTCGGCGGAGCCCATACAGATCCCGACGCCGCCGGCGAGGCCCTGCGGGAAGCACTCATCCGCCACGTTACCGAGCTCCGCAAGAGCAAGCCCGACAAGTTGGTGCGGCGCCGCGCCGAGAAGTATGCCGCTATGGGCGCATTCACCGAGGTATAATGACGCAGACCGTAGAAGTCCGGTTCAAGGGCACTCGCAAAGCTTACTTCGTCTGGGATGATGACACGGATCTCCTCCGGGTCAAGGATGCCGTCATCGTCGAAGTGGAGCGCGGCCGGGACCTGGGTCGCGTCACTGCGGTCGGTGACTCGGCTGAAAAGCAATGCGGCAGCAGCTGTTCCGGCTGCTCAGTGGGCGAAGCCAGCGAGGAGAGGCCAGCGGCTAAGCCAGTGGTGCGGCGAGCCACTCCGGACGACCTGAAGATCCACCGGGAGATCCGGGCTTCCGAGGAGGATGTACGACACAAAGTTATTCAACGGGTGCGGGCGAACGACCTAGTTATGAAGGTGAGTGACACTGAGTGGCAGTGGGACCGGAACAAGCTGACAATTTACTTCACCGCCGACAAGCGGGTGGATTTCCGCTCCCTGGTTCGAGATCTGGCCTCGCTGTTCCGCACTCGTATAGAATTGCGCCAGATCGGCGTCCGCGATGAGGCCGCGCGTTTGTCCGGAGTCGGGCGCTGCGGCCGGGAGTATTGCTGCTCGACCTGGCTCAAGGAGCTCTCACCAGTGAGCCTGGGCCTGGCCAAGGACCAGCATCTGTCGCTCAATCCGTCCCAGATCTCGGGGGGATGTGGACGGCTGCTCTGCTGCCTCAAGTATGAGCATGAGTTTTACGTCACGGCCCGCAAGCGCTTTCCCAAGGAGGGCAAGACGTTGAGAACTGCGGTTGGAACGGAGAAGGTCATCGCGGTCGATATCTTCCGCGAACGAGTCTTTCTGAGGCATGAGGAACACGGGTCACGCATCATACCTCTGCTCCAGCTGCGCGAGGAGACCGAGCAGCTTGGGGCTTCCTTTTCTTCTGCAGAAACAGCACTTCGGGAATCCGTCTCGAGCGCCCCCGACCCGTCTGCTATATCGCGGCGAGGGCACGAATCTCCACCTACTTGACGTTGAAATCCTCCGACCCGGCAGGCGTACCATTGAGAAGAATCTCGACCTTGTACTCGCCCTTGGGCCAGCCGCCCGGCTTGGAGATGTGGAACTCGGTCACGTCCTCACCGTTCCCAGAAATGCTCCGGCTCGACTCATCCACAACCTGTCCGTCCTGGTAGGTCCAGCGCGCCTGCAGCGTAGTACCCGATCCCGACCCCTGCGTCTCGACAACTGCGTAGATGATGTCGGTGGGCCGGAAGTCATCGGTTTCCTCGGTGAGGCGCTTGTCGGCCCCGACACCACGGCCGACCTTTACTTCGCTTACCCGTAACGCGGCGCTGGTTGCGGCTCCGCTGTTCCCACCAGCGGCCGAACCCGCGTCCTTTTTTCCGCAGCCTGCCGCCAGCAGCATCGAGACAATACCGCATACCCGCGCCAAGGTTGCTGGATGAAAATTCATGGTGAGCCTCACCCTTCCCGCGGAAGGCTCAGCACCTGCCCCGGGTGAATCAGATCCGGGTTCTTGATCTGATCGCGGTTGGCGTCGTAGATCCGCTGCCATTTGGATGCGTCCCCGTATTCCCGCTTGGCGATCTTCGAGAGACTATCGCCAGCCACAACGGTATATGTCCTCGTCTGAGCGACGCCGCCCTGACCGGGTGAGGATGGTGCGGTGGAGGAGCTGCCGCTCCTGACGTCGGAGAAGTCGGGCTTGCCCTTAGCCCCCTTACCGCTATTTCCGAAGAGCTTGTCGAGAACTCCCATGAGTACCCCCTGAAGGATGACTTTACCAACGCACGCGAGATAACATGGCAGCAGGTACATGAGCGGTGACCCACCGCACAGATGGGCAGGTCCGGGAAAGCCGGCCGGTTTAAGTTCGGGGACGGCGTTATGACTGCTTCGGAGGAGACCTGAGTGTCCAAGTTCTACCTAACCACCGCCATCGACTACTCCAACGGCGATCCCCACCTCGGCCACGCACTGGAGAAGGTGGGTGCCGATTGCATCGCCCGGTACCGCCGGCTTCGAGGAGATCAGGTTCATTTCGTAATGGGGATGGATGAGCATAGCCATTCCGTGTTGCAGGCGGCCGCCAAGGCGGGAGTCCCCCCGCAGGAGTGGGTGGACCGTATGGCTTCACGCTTTGCCGACTTCTGGGATCGTCTCGGCTGCACCAACGATGATTGGATCAGAACCACCGAGGCCCGCCACTTTCGCTCGGTAACGGAGCTGCTTCAGCGAATTCAGCAGCTCCACCCCGATGACCTATACGTATCTGAATATGAGGGTCTCTATTGCACCGGATGCGAGGAGTTCAAGCAGGAGAGCCAGATCGTCGACGGACACTGTATCGAGCATCCCACTCTGGAGCTGGTTCCGACCCGCGAGCGCAACCACTTTTTCCGGCTGAGTCGCCATGGCGATTCTATCCTGGAGCTGATCACCAGCGGCAAGCTGAGGGTGGAGCCTGCAATCAGGCGGAACGAAGTGGTCCGCCTGATTGAAAGCGGGCTGCAGGACATTTCAGTGTCGCGCCTGCGTCAGCCTTGGGGTATTCCCTTCCCCGGAGATGCCGAACAGACGGTCTACGTGTGGTTCGACGCTCTGATCAACTACGTGTCGGCCACCGGATTCCCCGCCCCTGGCTACGAGCGGCTCTGGCCAGCCCAATTACACGTGATCGGCAAAGGGATCACGCGGTTCCATTGTGTGATTTGGCCGGCGATGCTGCTTGCCGCTCAGCTGGAGCTGCCGAAGGAAGTGTGGGCGCATGGCTATGTACAGTGGGAAGGCACCAAGATGTCGAAGACCGCTGGAACCGCTGTCACCCTCGACGAAGCGATCGATCGGCACGGGCCCGATGCCTTGCGCTACTTCCTCCTTCGCGAAGTTGGGTTCGAGTCCGACGGTAACTTCACCTGGGAGCGGTTTGATGAGCGGTACACCTCGGATCTGGCTGACGGCTTCGGCAATCTCGTGTCGAGAACTCTCGCAATGATGACGAAGTACCGGGAGGGGGCGGTGCCTGCAGACTGCGGAGATGATAGCCAGCTCGATGACGCGGGACGGGCTGCGCTGCAGCAGTACTCCCGGGCCATGGACGCACTCGATCTTCGTGGTGGCGCCGAGGCGGTTTGGAGCCTCGTGTCGGCGGCGAACCTTTTCGTGCAACAAACTGCACCTTGGTCTCTGGCGAAGTCCGGCCAGGCTGGCGAGCTCGATAGGGTGCTGGGTGCGCTGGCTCGGGCGCTCGGCAGATTAGCGGTCATCAGCAGCCCTTTTATTCCTGGCAAGGCTCAAGCTTTGTGGCAGGATTTGGGCATGGAAGGCAACGTGTCGGCATCAAAATGGGAAGCTGCTGAGAGTCCATCAGTGGCAGGGCGGTCGACCCGCAGACCAAGCATACTGTTTCCCAAGCCCGCAGTGGTCTAGAGGTTACCCAAAGCACTTGCCAAACTACTTGACAGTGAAAGAGTTATCACTGTTTTATGCCCTTGACAATGGCGATCCGAAAGGGGCACCTTGCGTTATAGGCGTGACTATCGTCACCTCCGGCAAGGCCTCACTATTGCAGGTTAGCTGAGTGGTTTTGCGCAGCAACACGCGACATTCTTCGAGGTAGGGTAATGACCAAACGCCGTTGGACTCTGGTGCTCGTCCCCCACGGGTCGGAGCCCTCGCGCATAGTCGAGGTCTCCTACGGCGTTCTGCGGGTCGCCGCCTCTGCCGCGGTCGGTCTCCTGGTCCTGATACTTCTCGCCGGCTACGCGACTGTCTCTCACACAACCGATCTCTCTCGCACCGCCCGGCTGCAGCAGGAAAACGAGACTCTGGTTCGCGAGCTTGGCGAGCTGAACGGACGGTTAGCTACCCTGGCCGACACCATCAGCAGTATTTCCCAGCGCGACGCCCGTATCCGGGTGCTCGCCAACCTCGAGCCCATCGACCCGCAGGTGCAGGCGGCCGGAATAGGTGGTCCTGCAGCCGACCTGGGCCTCATGGGCGTTACCGGCATGGCTCGGCGCTCCAGCGAGATCCGGATTGACCTAAGCGCCCTGATCCGCAGAGCCAATCTGCTTGCCTCCTCCTTTCGAGAAGCTGCCGACAGTCTGGCCTACCACTCGGCTCGGTTGGCCGCCACACCTTCGATCATGCCGACCCAGGGCTGGCTCTCCAGCGCATTCTCGTCAATGAGAGCTCATCCCATCCTGCATACGGCCCGGCCCCACGAAGGTATCGATGTCTCTGCCCCGACCGGCAGCCCGATCGAGGCGCCAGC
>JACCRS010000103.1 GCA_013813435.1 Gemmatimonadales bacterium | reverse complement strand
GGTGATGGCCGCGTTCATCTCAGCTCCGGTCTCCTCAGCCATTCCGAAGCTCCCGTCGGTCAGGCCCTCCTCCACGTCCTCACTGGTTCCGCCAAATGCCGCCAACTCGAAATCGTGAATCGCCGCGGCGCCATTCATGGCGACATGGGTGACGATGCCCCGGGCCATCCACGCGTTGATTAGCGGGCCGAGTCCCACTTTCACGACGTGCCCCCCCAGGAGCAGGATCATCCCACGGCCATCCCGCCGGCTTGTGGCCACAGCGCCAATGACCTGGTGAAGCTCGCGGGCGGCGAGGACGTCGGGGAGGCTCGTGAGGAATGCCGAGAACGAGCGATCTGTTCCGGGAGGTGCCGCCAGCAGGCGCTGCTCGACCTTGTTATGCCGCCCGGCGACCGGGATTGTCGTGAGGCGGCTGAGGTCGGCCTCGCGGTACACGATCAGCGGCTCATTGCCGATGTGGTGGTGCCGGGCAGAACCATGCTCTTGAGTCTGAGGGTAATAGTGCCGAAGGGGAATTTGGTGCGGACCTGCACCGGAAGGCGCCGGGCGTCGTCGGTAAGCCAGATACGGGTCTCCGACCGCTTGGAGAAGAGCCCCTTGGTGTCGATGATAGGGTGGAGCACCAGGCACTGGACCTTGGCCCCGTCCGGCAGCTCCAGCTTCTCCCGCTTAACCACTTGGATGGTGACAGGGTTCTTCTCCTTTCGAAAGTACCGGTCGTAGCTGTACCTCCGGCCCACTTCCAAGGGAGTGACGCGAACAAAGTAGAAGAACCCGGCATCGTCGAGGGGGTCGGGCGGCGTGGCAAGCCTGGTGTCACGCCCCTGCTGTCGAAAAAATCCGGAATCGGGATAAATCTCGTAGAGCCGGTGCGTCGGCTTCTCGTTCTCCACGAAGTCCTGCACGAAGCGTCGGGAGATCAGATCCGAGGTCCCAACCCAGGACTCCAGCACATCGTCAAGGGAGTAGAAAGCGTTTTTCCCCTTGAGGCGAAAGCGCAACCGGAAGCTTTCCACGCCTCGAACCGTGTCAATCGAGGCAACCTCCAATGTTGCCGAGCCCAGCGTCAGCATTCCCAGCTTGGCGCTGTAACTGAGCTTCTCGCCGACGGCGAACGGGTAATCCGGAGGTGGCGGGGCCGCTGCGGCCGGGGCGGGAGCCTGCATCAGGGCGATGGCGAGTCTGAGGCTGGTCACGGCGATGCCAATTCGGCTTGTTGTTCCGGTTCACGAGGGCCTGCCGGAACAGTTGCCGGGGACGAAGGAGCCGCGCGCCGCAACGTCCGGCGCGAAGTCCAGACGCTGAGAGCCGCTTCCCAGGAATTGACGCGGCTCTCGCGTTGGCGGAGGTCGCCACGCTCGACGGCTGCGATGGTCTCCACGCGGCGGGCGTGACGTGCGG
This sequence comes from Gemmatimonadales bacterium, assembly GCA_013813435.1. Taxonomy (GTDB): domain Bacteria; phylum Gemmatimonadota; class Gemmatimonadetes; order Gemmatimonadales; family GWC2-71-9; genus CAVVWJ01. The sequence continues at coordinate 40,984 of JACCRS010000103.1, read as the reverse complement.
TACGGGCATACAGCTCCGCGTTGGCACTCCAGCCGTCGGTGCTGAGGAGAGGTGCAGGGCCGCCACGGAAGGCGTTACGCAGGGTGACTAGCCGAAATACGGCGAATCCAGAAACCACGTCGCTTACACCAGGAACCTTAACGGCTCCTCGCAGTAGAACCGGAGCCATCCGTCGAGCCCAACGCCGGAGACGCGACGGCTCCCCCCGGAGCCTGCTCTGAGCCACAACGATGTCGGCACCGCTCTCGATTCGTCGAACCAGGTCGGGTATAAAGCTGGGGCCGTGAGCGAAATCGGCGTGCATCAGTATCGCGCAGTCGCGCTTAGGCCGGTCAGTTCGCTCCACCGCCTGGCGCAGCAGCTCCTCCACGCTTTTGGCATAGCCTTGTCGCTCCTGGTGCCGGATCACGCTTAGCGGCAGCACTCGGGTGTAGCGCTCGAGCACTTCTCCGGTTGCATCGGTGGAGCCGTCGTCCAGGACCAGGAGCTGGTACTCCCGTTGAAAGCCGGCAAATACCTGTCGAATCTTCCAGAGGAGGAGCCCGATTGTCGGCCCTTCGTTGTAACTCGGTATACAGACGTAAATCATGATCCGTCAAGAGAATGGGCGCACGAACGATACACCGATCGGACCTCCTCTGCCATACGAAGATCGGTAAATCTCAGGACTTCAGCCCGGGCTCGCTCCACCAGCTTGATACGCAGCTCAGCGTTCTCCAGGAGCTGGTTCACGGCATCGGCCAGAGCGATCGGATCGCCGGGAGAGACCAGAAGCCCGGCCCCGCTACCCAGCATCTCGGGCAACCCGCCCGCGGTGGTGGAAGCAACGGGGATGCCAAGCGCCATTGCCTCCAGGACGGAGGTACCCAATCCCTCCTGACGTGAGCTCATGACGAACAAATTTGCATCCGCGATCAGGCGCTCGGGGGCGAGGATCTGACCCATCAGGTGGACACGGCCTCTCAGGCCGAGGGCGCCGATCTGGGTCTCGAGCGCGGCCCTGAGCTCGCCTTCGCCCGCTACCACCCAGTGCAGATCCGGGTGGCGGTGCTCCAACTGTTTAGCGGCGTTCACCAGCGTTGCATGATCTTTGTGGGGGACGAGCGCCCCCACGTTCGCGGCCACACGCGCGTGCGGAGCCAGACCAAGCAGGCCTCGCGCCCCCAGCCTGGCGGCGTTGCGCGTATGGTCTACCGAGATGCCGGAGTGGATTACGGTGATCCGTTCCGGGTCGACCCCTCCGCGAGCGAGCACTGCGGCCACGGCGTGGGAAATCGCGATGACCCGGTTGGCGCGGGCCCAGAATCCCTTGCGCCTGAGCGGGAAATCAACCCTGCGGGTTACGATGAGCGGGGTTTCTGTTAGCACCGCGCACACGCCCGAGAGGGAGAGCGCGTGAGAGTCGTGAGCGTGGAGAAGCGCTCGGCTACGCCGGATTTCCCCGAGGATGGCTGGCAGCACCCTGGGATCGAGCCCTGCCTTCCACGGAATGGTTCGGACCGGCACCCCCGAGGATCGCAGTCGCCGTGCAAGCTCGGTCCCGGCGCCGGTCACTACGACCTGCTGCACCCCGCTGCGCCCGAGAGCCTGGGCCAGCAACCATACCTGCCGCTGGCCCCCCCGCCACTCGCGACCAGAGGCCACGTGGACGACAGGCGCGCTCATTCACGTACCGGGAAGGGCGTCCGCCGGCCGGGGTCCGCTGTCACGCACGGCGGCTTGGGGCCCACTCTCCCGCACTACCTCAGCCAGTAAGGCGCGGAGCTCGGCGAGACTGAACGGCTTGTGAAGGTATGGACGATCGAGCGTCTCGAGGAACGCGAGAGTGTCGCCGCGGACGGTGTCTCCAGTGCTGAAGACCAAGCGCGCGGCTATGACGGGATTACGGCGGGAGAGCTCCTCGTAGAACTCACGCCCGCCGTATCGCGGCATCCGAAGATCCGAGATGATCAGGTCGAACGTTTCGCGGCACGCAATCGATAGTGCCTGAGCCCCGTCGCTGGCCACCACCGGTATATGACCCCATGCCTCCAGCGTTGCTCTCATGTAATGCAGGATGTGTGGCTCGTCGTCTACTACCAGCACTCGGAGCCGTTTGGTCGGACTGCGGGTGGCAGCGTCCGTCACAGGCATTGGCGAGCGGGCACCTACCGGAAGCTGCACCGTGAAAGTCGAGCCCTTTCTCTCTTCGGTCGAGAGCATGATGCGACCGCCGTGCTCTTTCACGATCCCCTGACTGATCGAAAGTCCCAGTCCGGTCCCCTCTCCTTCGGCCTTGGTGGTGAAGAATGGCTCGAAGACTTGCGAGGCAAGCTGCTCCGACATCCCCGGCCCGTCGTCAATGAAGTCAATCGCTACGCCGTCCAGCCAGCGGCGAGCCCGGACCACGATGGTTCCCGGACGTCCGGTGGAGGCGACTGCCTGGGCGGCGTTGTTGATCAAGTTGACGAACACCTGCTGAATCTGATTGGGATCGATGTCCGGCATCGGGAGATCCGGCTCGACCTCGATCAGGGCCTCCACCCGGTGCGCCATCAGTTGGTTACGCAGCAGGACGAAGGTGCCGTCGAGCAGTGGCTTCAGGGCGGTGGGGCGCCGCTGATTATCCTGCTTCCGGGCAAAGCCCAGCAGGTTCCGAACGATGCTCGAGGCCCGCTCCGCCTCCTCCCGGATCACTGTGAGCGGCTCGCGGATGCTGGGCGGCACGTGCGGCACCTCGGTGAGGAAGTCGGCGAAGCCTAGCACCGAGGCCAGCGGGTTGTTGAGGTCGTGAGCGATACCCGCAATGAGCTGGCCGATGGCCGACATTTTTTCCGACTGGATCAACTGGTCTTGCAGCCGCCGGCGCTCGGTCTGATCGTCAAACAGCAGCACCACCGCACTTCGATCGGTGCTGCTAATCGGAACGGCGGTAACGGCATAGGTGCGCTCGCTGGTGCGGAGTTCAACCTCCCGGCCCGCTCCTTGCTGGTCCAACGCCCGCTGGATATCCGCGCCCCACTCCGGTGGAATGAAGGCCTGCCATGGCCGTCCGATGAGACTGGCGGGGGGCGCGTTAACTAAATCGGCAAAGGCGCGGTTGGCTCGGCGGATGGCGCCGCTCCGATCGACGATGCACAGCGCCGGAGAGATGGCATCCACCACTTCCTGCCAGGTTCGCCGGCCGTCATCGTGGAGATCCACCAGGCGGGCGCTCTCGAGGGCGATGCTCGCCTGCGACACGAGGCCCTCGAGCAACACCAGGTCAGCCGGCCGGTAGCGACCTGCCTCACCGCGCGCGGCGATGGCCCCAGTTACTCTACCTTTGGCTATGAACGGTGCGACCAGCCAGCTACCAGCCGTCAAAGGTGGAGGGGTGAGCCCGGCTTCTCGAAGGACGCTGTCGAGCTCACCATGAATAAGGAGGGGCCCTCGCCGGCTCGCGAGCTCAAGCAGCGGGCGGGGGTTGGTGCGCCCCGGCGGCCAGCCGAGCACGAAGTCGATAGTTTCGGCCTCGCGCTGGAACAGGGCCACCGCAATCTCACTAGGCGTGAGCGATTCCCGGACGTGCCGCACGAGTAGATCGATTACCGAGGCCCGGCGCAGGGTGCCCGCCACCTCCTGCCCGAAGGCAGTCAACCGGCGGACGAGATCGAGATCGGCGTCGGCCTGCGACGCCGGTTTTGCTGAGGGAGGGTTATTCATGATCCGCGCAAATACCCGAGGCCGCCTGACTGCGGCGGACCTGCAGCTGGTGATCCTACTGCTGAGCAGCGGTTCAGCTCAGCGCCGCGCCTATCTGGAGCGCCGGCTGACGACCGAGGGGCCCGATCCACTGCTTGACGCCCCTGAGCTGGTCGAGCGGCTGCTGACCGTGCGTTCGATGTTGCTGCCGTCTGAGGCACTCTTCTTTTACGTCCTGGTTCGCCACGCCCTGCGCAACTCAGGCCTGGATGATCGAGACCTGGCGGACTACCTGGCAGCGCTCCTGCTCGAGTTCGGACAGCGGGACCGGGCCTGGCGGATCGACTGGAACGATGACCAGCAGCATCGCTACCTCGTGGATATTCTGGCCGATCTCGAGGCGACCGGGGGCGAGCGCCGCTTCAAAGTGATGGTCCACCTTGGCAACTACGCACTCTGGCTCACGGGACTCTTTCCCGATTATATCGCAGCCCGGCGCCTGCGCAAAGCGGGCCCCGATGTGAGCTATTACGACGCCCTGGGCAGCAGAGGATTCGGAATGGCATCCGACCACGCCCTGGCGGCGCAATACGGGCTGGACCTGGTTCTCAGAACCGCAGCCGACCGCTTTTCGTCCCTACGGAGTGCGCTCAACGGCATGAGCGATCGTGTCTTCTTTCCGTCCTCTACCCACTGAGCTCCTGCCGGCAAGACCCGCCTCGGTGACCAGCGCCGAAAAGAGGCCATGCTCCGGCGCCCGGCTGTCGGCGTACATCTCTTCCGGATGCCATTGAACCGCCAGTATCCACGAAGCACCTGACTCGCTCTCGGCCGCCTCGATCAGACCGTCTCCAGTCCACCCGGTGGCTATCAGGCCAGGCGCCAGATTCTCGACGGCCTGATGGTGAACCGAGTTTACCGTGATCTCCGTGGCATCGAGCGCCGCTGCCACGCGGCTGCCCGGCTGGAGTCGGATCGGATGACTGCGGGCGTCCCGCGCCCCCGCCGGGCTGTGGTCCACGCTGTCCGGCCGGTCGGAGGGAAGATCCTGATAGAGAGTGCCTCCTAGCGCCACATTGATAAGCTGAATTCCGCGGCAAATTCCCAGAATGGGCAGATCGCGCTGACGGGCCACTGCGAAGAGAGCCAACTCGAACAGATCGCGATCCTGGCTGGGTGGGCTCAGGAAGGGTGATGGCTCGGCGCCGTACCACGAAGGCTCGATGTCCTCGCCACCGGTGAGGAGGAGCCCGTCGCACCCGTCCAGTGCCGACGCTGCCAGCGAGGCGCCCATCAGCGGCGACAGGATCAGCGGTATCCCACCCGCGCACAGCAGCGCCCGGACGTAAGCAGCGTTCACGCCGGTGCGCTCGGCACCATCCCAGGTGCGCAGCACGCCGCTGACCGCGATCCGGACAAAGCTCACTGGATAACGGTATCAGGAAAGAGCGGACAACTGGGATCTTCGATCTTGGCGGGATCGAGTTGGATGCCAATCAGGGGGACGGTACCGTCGCCGGCTGAAACCGCTCCGATTTCGGGCGCTCCTTCGACCGACGCTCCCTCATAGAGCATCACTCCGATAGGCTCGCCATCCAGATCCTGGATCAGCACACCAAAGCCCGGTTTGACGTTGTTGGGAAGCCGCCCCTGAAGGCCGATGATCCAAAGGGAGTCGGCTCGGCCCACGATGGCCGGGTAGGCCTTTCCCGCGACCTGGCGCACCACAAGCCGTTCGGGAAGGTTTCGCGGCGGTGTAGCGAGTGTCTGATTCGGAATACTGAACTGAGCCAGCAGGGCTGTTGGGCCGGCGAGCGCGGCAAGGCCGCAGGCAGCCGACGGCCCACGATCGCCGGGGCGATTGCAGGCGGGCAGGAGGAGAATCGACAGCAGAAGCGGCAGCCGGCGCATAGCGGAAGATAATAGCTCAATCCCCGAGCTCACCGAGAACCCACGTCAGGTTGCTCCGGGCCGGAGCCTCGTAGCGATCATGGAAATAACCGGTCTGGTAGATGCAGGGTCGTCTTAGGAAACCCCGGAGTATCTCCGAACGAGTGCTGCGATAGCTGAACTCGGGCACCGAAGAGTACTCGCGACGGATCTGCTGCTCGAAGCGGTGGAAGATCTCCCGAGAACGGCCCAGAATGGAGAGGTCGATGTCGCAGAGGAGAGCCGCGTCCGTCTCGCTGGGAATGCCGAGGTGACTGGTGGCTAGCACCAACCCGGCGATGCGATCTGCCGCGCTCACCGGTACGCCGGAGCCAGTCAGGGAGGTGCCGGCCAGATGGGCGCTTCGGGCTTCGTTGTCTGCGCTGCCCGGCAGGTACACCGCGTCGTGAAACCAGAGAGCCGCCTCGACCTCATCGAGACGTGCGCCGACGCTCCGGCTCAGATCGAGCTGCGCAAGACAGTCGCCAATGTGCTCCGCGGTGTGGTAAGCTCGGGTCGGATCAGCGTATGCTGCGGCGAGTTGGTTAAATATGGAGAGGCCGTCTCCCCGAGCGCCGAGCCGGACCCATAACGCGGCCCAGCGTTCCCGGTCCAGCGCTTCGGAATGGGGCACCGGATTACCCCGATGTCACCGCAGAGCGCCGGGACGTAGCGAGTACTTCCTCACACCACGCTACCTCGATCTCCAGCCGTTTCATCTGGAGGGCGGTCTCCGACAGGCACTCCTCCAGCTCCCGTCCTGCGGCCGCTGAATGCAGGGCGCTCACCACCTCTCGCAGCCCCTCCAGCTCATATGTCAGCAACTCGTGATAGCGGTGGGCCGCGGAGGGAAGCGCCGGGGCGAGCCTTCGCAGCTCGGCTTTCCGATCGAGCGTGTGCTGGATGGAATGACGAGCGGCGTAATCTTCAGCCGCGATCCGAGGGCGCCTGCGCTCGATCGCCGGCGCAAGAAACGGCAGCCTGCGCCGGTGCCGGGTACGGAACCGCTCGAGCGTCTGCAGAAAGCTGCGCAGCGTAAGGGCCACTGCCGGCCTCTTATCGATGATGATGACTGAGGGGAAGCTCGATTATAGCGCAGTAGGCACTCAGGGTATAGAGGGACTCGCTTGACGCTCCTCCGGAGCACTCCTAACATTCTGTCTCCCTCGATACTCGCTGCTTCCCACTACGCGGTGCTCGCCGGCCATGTTCGAGAGCGTGAAGGCCCGGCTGGAGAAACTTTTTCGCGACCATTCTCGCTCCGATCCACGCGCTTATATGGCGCTGCTGCGAGAGGCTTTGCTGGAGGCGAAAGTGGGTGTTGCGACAATGCGAAGCGCTCTAGTCGTGACCGAGCGGGAAATTCTGGCCGAACAGCGGCAGCTGGCTGATGCCGAACGGAGGGGCCGGCTGGCTGCTGAGGTTCCCGACGGAGAGACGGTTACCCTGGCTGAGCGGTTTGCCCTGCGTCACCGCGAGCGGATAGCGGTGCTGGAGCGCAAGCTTACCGTTCAGCGCGACGAGCTGGCTCTGGCTGAACGGGAGGTGGACGAGATGCTGGGACAGTATCGCGGCCGGCGGGGGGGTAACGAGGCAGACTCCATTCAGGCCGCCTGGCGCGACCTCGAAGCGGCGGGGGAAGATCGCCCCGACTTGGCTCGGGAGGATGAGCGGCTGCAAGTCGAATCCGACAGCAAGCTGAAAGAGAGGGCCGTGGAGGCCCAACTGGCATTCTTAAAGAAGAAATTCGGGAAACAACCGTGAGAGGTAAGAAGTGAGACGTAAACAGATCCTTCAGTCGCTCTCCCTCAGGATGACAGCGCTAGTCTTTCTCGTGCTTACCGCTCACCGCTCACCGCCTACGCTGTTTGCCCAATCCCCAACAGCCGCTCCCTCCCATGGACAGAAGCTGGCCCACACCTACAGCATCGTAGCCTACGATTCCGTCACCGGTGATCTCGGGGTGGCAGTTCAGTCGAAGTTTCCCAACGTCGGCGGCATCGTGCCCTGGGGCCGGGCCGGAGTAGGCGCGGTCGCGACGCAGAGCCTGGGGAACACCGCCTACGGGGAGCGCGGCCTGGACCTGATAGCCCAGGGTGCCACCGCGGAAGAAGCGCTCCGGATCATCATGCGCACCGATACCATGCTGCAGGACCGGCAAGTCGGGATCGTAGACGTCCGGGGAAACGCAGCGAGCTTCACCGGTAAGACGACATTCGATTGGGCCGGGGGCCGAGTGGGGGCTGCCGGCCGCACCGGCGGACCGGCGGGCGGGAAGGGCGAGGTAATTGTTGGACGAGGATACGCCGCGCAGGCCAACATCATGGTGTCAGACCGGACGGTAAAAAATCTGGCGGAAACATTCGAGGGGGCCCGAGGCAATCTGGCCGACCGGCTTATGGCCGCGCTCAAGGCCGGGCAGGCGGGCGGTGGCGATAAGCGCGGGATGCAGTCCGCAGCACTTCTGGTCGTCCGGAAAAACGGCGGCTACCTGGGCGCCAACGACAGATTCGTGGATATCCGGGTCTACGACGCCCCCGATCCGATAGCGGAGCTGGAGCGCCTGCTTGCATTGCACAAGCTGCACTTCTTCCCCAGCGAGCCCGCCGACCTGTTGACAATCGGCCCGGCCATTGTCGCCCAGCTGCAGCCGATTCTCCTGCGGGAGCCGGGCGGCCAGTCCGAGAAGTGGCTGAGTCAGAAGCAGGCTACCGCAACGCCCGCGTTCCTGGAAGCGCTGAAGAATTTCATGTACTGGGAGAACTACGACGTGCGGGTTCGGATGGACGGAAAGATCGACCGGGTAGTATTGGATGACGTACTGAAGAAGCGTAAGCGGTAAGCGGGTAAGAAAGACGTAAGCGGGAACACCCTCAGGACGATGTTTCCGGTCTTGCATCTCCCGCTCACCGCTCACGCCTTTCCTTTCCCGCTCACGTCCTCAGGAGCTGCCTTTGGCAACCGTAACCGCGCCGTCAAAAGCCTCAGCCTCGGTTGCCCACGATACTCGATTTTTCGGCCACCCTCGCGGCCTCTCCACCCTCTTCTTCACCGAGATGTGGGAGCGCTTCAGCTACTACGGTATGCGCGCGCTCCTGATCCTTTTCATGACCGCGCCCGTCGCCGCCGGGGGGCTGGGCTTCGACACGGCCAAGGCCGGGCCGATCTATGCCCTGTACGTAAGCTCGGTCTACCTGCTTTCGTTGCCGGGCGGGTGGATCGCCGACCGGGTTCTTGGCCTGCGCCGGACGGTCTTCGTAGGAGGCGTCATCATCATGGCGGGGCACATCTGCCTGGCCGTGCCGTCCATGACCACGTTCTATCTGGGCCTGGTGCTCATCGCCAGCGGCACCGGATTGCTCAAGCCGAACGTAAGCGTTCTGGTCGGAAAGCTGTACGGGACCGAGGACGTCCGCCGAGACGCGGGCTTCTCGATCTTCTACATGGGGATCAACACGGGTGCCTTCATCGCCCCACTGGTGACCGGATGGTTGGCGCAAAGCGATGCATTCAAGCGGATCCTGAGCTCCGCGGGACTTGCACCAGAGACCTCCTGGCATTGGGGCTTCGGTGCCGCCGCGGTGGGGATGTTCCTGGGCCTGGTGCAGTACACCCTCGGCGGCAAGCATCTCTCGCCCGAAGGGCTGCACCCGGTACGGCCGTCCGATCCGGTAGTCGCCGCGAAGGCCGATCGCCAAGTGCGGCGCGTGGGTATCGCCGTGGGCGGGATCATCGTTATCGCTGCTGCGCTTGTGGTGTCCGGTGTGGTCGCCCTCGATCCGGAAGCGATCTCCCACAGCTTCAAATGGGTGCTGATCGCCATAACGGTCGCGTTCTTTGCCTGGCTGTTTCTGCTGGGCAAGTGGACCCGGGAGGAGCGAAAGCAGCTGGTGGTCATCTCCGTCCTGTTCATGGCTGCCACGGTGTTCTGGATGGCCTACGAACAAGCCGGCTCGACCCTGAACCTGTTTGCGGAACGAAACACCAACAACGTCGTGCTGGGTCGCGCCTTTCCCGCAAGCTGGTATCAGTCGCTTCCACCACTCTTCGTCATCCTGTTCGCGCCGGTCTTTGCCGCGCTTTGGCTGCGGCTGGGGAATCGGAATCCCTCCAGCCCGGCGAAGTTCACCATCGCGCTCCTGTTGCTCACCATCGCCTTCGCGATCATGATCGGGGCGGCATCGGTCGCCGCAACGGGCGTTCGGGTGAGTCCGATGTGGCTGGTGGTCTCCTACCTGTTCCAGACTCTGGGTGAGCTGTGCCTCAGCCCCGTGGGTCTGAGTGCAATGACCCGTCTAGCTCCAGCGCGGATTGCGGGCCTGGTGATGGGGGTGTGGTTTCTGGCGCTGGCGGTGGGGAGCTACCTCGCCGGTATGGCATCGAGCGTGTACGAAACGATGCCGCTCCCAAAGCTGTTTACAATCGTGACGGTCACCGCGCTCGGCACCGCGGTGGTGCTCGCGCTCTTTATCAAACCCATTGGGCGCATGCTGCAGAGGAGCTGAGACAACGACTCACCCAGCCATCAGACGGCGCGATCCCCTCGATGTGGAAGGCCAGTGACATGGCCATCTGGGAGCGAGCCGCCAGGAGGTCGGACATGGTGTGAAAGTATCCCCGAACGTCTCAGGCGGCATCATCTGCGGCGTGGTCGTCTGTCAAGTGCGAATCAGCAGAATCCCTACGTGCTGTACAGCATGGCCAAGGCTTATATGGGCAGCGGCAACCAAGCCAAGGCGAAGGAGATGTTCCGGAAGGCTTCCAACCACAACCAGCTGCCAACGTCAACCAGGCCTTTGTAACGGGCGAAGGAAACAAGGTGACAATTGCTGCGCTTAGGGTGACATCCCCTCCCACCGTACCTCATCACCCACCGCAATCTCGCCTCCATCCAGAACCTCGGCGAACACTCCGCCACCCCAGTCCACCTGCATGGCCGCGCGGAGCCCCGGCAAGGCTTCGTCCATGCGCTCGCAGGGTCGGGTCTCGCCGCGGATCCGCAGCAGGCATGAGCCGATCCTAAGAATGCGATCGCGCGAGTGGGCCAGCGGAATACCACTGACGAGAAGGTTAGCGCGGCGCGTATTCGGGGGTATCGAGGCATCCAGCTGCCGCATGAGTTCCTCCCACACCTCTTGCTCGATCAGCGTCACCTGCCTGCGGCGCCCCTGATCGGCGTTCCCGGCCAGCCCCCGCCCAGCGACCATCGTCGCGGTTGACACACGGTCCATCGCGCCGCGACGAGCGCGCTTGATCCAGATGCGTTCGAGCACGCCTTCCATTGGCACCTCTCCCGGTTATCGCAAGCGGGCGATTCTGTGGTGAACATGTCCCAAGCTACAGTCACTCGTCGTCGAGCCGGAAGCCGACCTTGAGCGTCACCTGCCAGTGCGCCACCCGTCCGCCTTCGATGTGTCCCCGCGTGTCCAGCAACTGGAACCAGCGGATGTTTCGGACCGTCTCTGCCGCTTTCGACACCGCCTTCTGAACTGCGTCCTCCATACCCTGGGTGGATGACCCGACCAGCTCGATGGTCTTATAGATGTGGTCCGACATGGGAACCCCGCGAAAGAGAATGTCCGCTCAGGGATGATTCTGCCTAACGTAGGACGGCTATGAACCGGAGTACTCCCTACAGCTGCAGCCGGACAAGTCCCGCGAGCCACTCCAGCGCACGCTGATGCCAGGGGCGGCTTCGCCACTGATCCAGAGTGAGCTGCTTCGAGCGTTGCTTGTCCTCCTCGAACTGCCGAGCCTGGCCGGCGGCGAATTCCGGATCGAGGACGTTGAGATTCGCCTCGTCGTTGAGTCGGAAGGAGCGGTTGTCGAAGTTGGTGGAGCCCACCGATGTCAGGATGTTGTCCACTACCATCACCTTGGTGTGAAACATGGTGGGCTGGTATTCGTAGATGGCAACCCCTGCCTCGAGCAGCGGCTCCCACAGGGAACGAGATGCCCGGCGCAAGACCTTTGCGTCGATGTGGCGCCCCGGCACGATGATCTCGACCTGCACCCCCCGGCGTTGTGCAGCTACCATGGTGGCAACCGCCAGATCATCGGGAACGAAGTACGCATTCGCGATGCGTACGCTCTTCCGGGCCGACGCAATCGACAGCAGGTACATGAACCGAACGCTTTCGCTGGCCTCGCTGGCAGAGCTCATGAACATCTGCGCAGGGTAGGTGCCGGCCGGTGAGAGCGGGGGAAAGTAGGCCTCGCCATGGAGCACGCCCGCCGTCTCCTCGATCCAGTTGTCCATGAAAGTGGCCTGCATCTGCGCCACCACCGGGCCTTCCACCCGGAAGTGTGAGTCCCGCCAGTGGTCCGGATCCTCGCCATCTCCCAGCCAGTTGTCGGCTATGCCTACCCCTCCGGTAAACCCGACGGTACCGTCCACCACCAGGAGTTTTCGGTGGGTGCGGTTGTTCAGCCTGCCGAGATTATACCAGCGGAGCGGGTGGTACTTCACAACCTCGACTCCGGCCTGCTCCATTTCCCGGATCACCTCCGCATCCATTTTCCCGGTACCAACCCAGTCGAGCAGCAGGTGAACCTTCACCCCGGCCCGCGCCCGCTCGATCAACGCCTGGGCGAATGTCCTACCGATAGCGCCTGACCAGTAGATGAAAGTCTCGAAGGTGATGGTCCGCTTGGCCCCCCGGATCGCATCAAGGATCGCGGGGAAAATCTGATTTCCGTTGACCAGCGCCGTGACCCGGTTAGCGGGAAGAATGGCAGGGCCCAGCAGGGTACCCAGCGAGCGGGCGAACTGTGGGTCGCCGACAGAATAGAGATGCTCGATCTCCTGCTCGATCTTTTTTTCGCTTGTGGTAAGATTGGCCACCACCAGAACGAGCACGGCACCGCCAACCAGCGCGAGCAAGACCCACATTAGATGCCTCAGCTTCAGCGGTAGATTGAGGAGCATGCGATCGTCGTTGATGAGGGCTCGATCGGAGAACGAAGGAAAGTCACCGGTCATGGTGGGGGACGCAATACGGCCTTGGGCGAGCGGTCCTGCTGCTGGCGTTGGTCCTGCCGCAGGCGGCATGCGGGGCAGGGTGGCGCCGTATCGAGCCGGAGCGTTCAACCAACCTGCCGGCGCACCAGCAGGTTCAGGTCTGGCAGGCGGAGCGGATGCACCGGCTCCATGCCGTCGAGTCTCGCCCGACTCGCTCAGCGGAGTGCCGTTCCTCCAATCGCCAGAGTGCGACCACTGCCGGGTGAGTATGCCTCGTCGGATGGCCGACTCCCTGCGGGCCGGCAATCCGACAGCCGGGTTCTGGAAAACAATAGGGCTTGCGATGAGAGGACTGCTGGTAGGGACCCTGCTGGTCTGCAAATTCGGGGGAGGCTGCGAGCTAGGGAACTGAACGGACCTTCCGCTGCTGTTGAAACAGCCACTGCCAGAGCATTGGGTCGGAGAATGCCAGGTCCCAGGAGTTGTGCCCCACTTCCGGATACTCGGTGTAGTTGACCGGCGAGCCCTCACCCCCACCATGAAGAAACAGGATGACGGGCCACTCCTTTTCCCGGGTAAGCTCGAAGGGAACATAGACCTGATACCGCACCGGCTTGTCTTTGATGGTTACGGTGCGGTTGAGAAAACCGGTTTCCTGCTGCGCTAGGCTTGCGGTACTTAATGAGGGGAGAAGAAAACCAGGAGGGACAGGATGTTCCGAGCCAGCCGGCGCTTCGGTCGACGCGATCCAGGAGAGAGGTGCTCGGTCATCAGGTGGCCGCGAGGATGACGAGCACCGCCTCCACGGTCGCCACCGACATCTCGTCCACCGAGATCTCCACCTTGCCGAAATACAGATTCCGCTTGCGACGGATTTCCCCCTTCAGTAACAGCCTGGGACTCCATCTATCAACCGGATTGTGGAACTCCGCGCTGGTCCGTACCAATCGCGGGCGCCCTCGTGCCCCATCACTCCAGGCCCAGAGCGCAATCAGCTGGCCGGCTGCCTCGATCATGAGCGTGCCCGGGAAAATCGGATCGCCCGGAAAGTGTTGCCCCCACACCCAGTGATCCTCTCCCAGTTCCACTTCGGCCTCGATACCGGCCGCTTCGAGTGCGGTCACTCGTGTGATCTGGCGCATCTGGTCCACCGGCAGATACGTCCGATCGAGATCGATCAGGCTGGTAGTGGATTGCAGGGTCGAGGCGTCGGTCATTTCCAGGTGCTCCGCATGGGAAGGCCCGGCGCATGGCAGCTACCGGTCAGGTGGTTACATCGATACGCGGGCTCGCACTCTCCTGGATCTACGCAGTCGCTGGCCCATAAAGATCCAAAACCGGCTTGGCGACGTACCGCTGTAAGCTAGTTGTGTGTGGCACAAAGTCGATTCTGCTGCCGGCGCTTTTCGTGACAATTGTCACCGACAACCGCTGGGTCCCACGGTTTATTGCTCGCGTCCTACGCAACCCCCCTCGCCGGGTTGATCACAGTTCCAGCTCCTGGCCCGGTCGCTCAGTCCTGCCCTTCGCGTGCGCGCGTTATCGGTGCAGATCAGGTCGATTGTCTCTCTCAGTTGGAGGAGATCCTTGGATTTACGGAATGCGCTGCACCGGGGCACCTCTCTGGCGCTCCTGGTTGCCGCCGCCGCGTGCTCGCCCGGTGGCCAACGGGCCGACACCGGTGAGACCGCGATGGCCGACTCGAGCAAGGCCTCGATGGCCACCCCACCCGCGCCCGACCAGCAGATGCAGGCTGTCCTCACCGAGCTTGCGGCACTCAACCCCAAACCGATTCCGGAGCTCCCCGCGGCCGAGGCCCGGAAGCAGCCGACGCCGGCGGATGCGGTGAAGGCGCTGCTGAAGAAACAGGGCAAGAGCACGGCGCCGGAGCCGGTGGGCAGCGTGGTCAATCGGAAGATTCCTGGTGCGGCTGGTCCGATAGCGGCGCGGATCTATACCCCCAAGGGCACCGGACCATTCCCGGTCGTGGTCTACTATCATGGCGGTGGTTGGGTCATCGCGGATCTGGATACCTACGACGCCTCTCCCCGGGCGCTGACCAACCTGGCCAACGCCGTGGTGGTCTCCGCCAATTACCGCCAGGGGCCGGAGCACAAGTTCCCCGCCGCGCACCAGGACGCCTTTGCGGCATACCGCTGGGTTCTGGCCAACGCTAAGTCGCTCAAGGGGGATCCATCCAAGGTGGCGGTGATGGGCGAGAGCGCGGGCGGCAACCTCGCGGCCGCAGTGGCGATGATGGCGCGGGACAGCGGCGTCCAGATGCCGGTGCACCAGGTGCTGGTCTATCCCATCGCCGGTTATGACGTCAACACTCCGTCATACCAGGAAAACGCTCAGGCGAAGCCGCTCAACAAGGCGATGATGCAGTGGTTCTTCGACCAGTACCTGCGCAGCCCCGAAGACGGAAAGAACCCCCTCATCGATCTCGTGCATGCGGACCTGCAGCGGCTGCCCTCAGCCACGGTGATTACGGCGCAGATCGACCCACTTCGTTCCGAGGGAAAGGCTCTGTCAGATGCGCTCAGGAATGATGGAGTCGATGTGGATTACCGGAACTATGACGGTGCGGCGCACGAGTTCTTCGGGATGGGTCCCGTGCTGGATGATGCGAAGGCGGCGCAGCAACAGGCTGTGGCGGGGCTGCAGAAGGGCTTCGGTGGCATGCGGACGGAGTCGGCGCAGCGGTAGTAAAGACTTGGAGATCCAAATGGATGCCCCGGGCGTAGTCCCACAGGATTTCAGGGTCCGCACCGGGATCACTTACATCACAGGCTAAGGAGTCGGCAGATGCCTACGAGGTCAAATCAGGGAGAGGCGGAGCTCAATTTCCTCGACCGCTTGGCACGCACCACGGGTCGCAGAACCTTCCTCCACTGGGCCGGTCTTACCATCGGCGTAGTGGCGCTGGGGTGCGGCGACGACGACGACGATGATGGCGGAACCGGCCCGGGAACCGATGTCAACCTGGGAACGGGGGATACCGGCGTCCTGAACTACGCCTACGCCCTGGAGCAGCTCGAGGCCGCATTCTACACTCAGGTAGTGGCCAGCTTCTACGCGGGCGCGCCGGCAGCTGAGCAGACCATGCTGACCGACATCAAGAACCACGAGGTCATTCACCGCGACTTTTTCAAGGCAGCACTCGGCGCCGCGGCAATTGCCGATCTCACGGTCACGTTCGCCAGCGTGAACCTGGCTGACCGGACCAGCGTGCTCAGCGCCGCTCGCACCTTCGAGGATCTGGGTGTCTCGGCTTACAACGGGGCCGGGCAGTTGCTCACCGTTCCGGCAAACCTGGTGACTGCCGGCAGGATCGTGTCAGTAGAAGCCCGGCACGCCGCCGCCATTCGCGACTTGATTACCGCCGATTCTTTTGCAGGCAGCGACGTGATAAACGCACAGGGTCTGGATGTGGTGCGGACTCCGACCGCTGTACTCCAAGCCGCCGACCCCTTCATCACGACCACTATCAACGCGTCGGGTCTGCCGACCGCCTAGGGAGCCACGAACCCAATGAAGAACACTACGATTTTCGGCGCCCTCGATCCCGAGCTGGTTGAGCGGGTCTCACGACGCGGCGCGGTGGAGCAATCCGGAAAGATGGCCGGAGCCCTCGCCATCGCATCCATGCCGGTGGCATTCGGGCTTCTGGCCAAATCAGCTTTCGCCCAGGGTACCACGCTTCCGGCGAATATCATCACTGTGCTCAACTTTGCGCTGACCCTGGAGTACCTGGAGGATGACTTCTACCAGATGGGGTTAGACTCCGGCGTCATTCCGGCCGGCGACCTGGGAATATTCACGCCGATCAGCACCCACGAGGCGGCCCACGTTGCCCTGTTGACCAGCACCATCATGACCGGCGGTGGGACACCGGCTCTGAAGCCCACCTTCGATTTCACTGCCGGTGGAATCGTACCCGATCCGTTCACCGATTACCCGACCTTCCAAGCTCTGTCACAGGGCTTTGAGGATACTGGAGTTCGGGCCTATAAGGGCCAGGCCGGGGCGTTGATGTCCAACGACTCCATCCTGACCGTCGCCCTGCAGATCCACTCGGTCGAAGCCCGCCACGCCTCAGCGGTCCGGCGGCTACGGGGCGAGAAGGGATGGATCACCGGAAACGCGAACACTCTTCCAGCCCAGTTCGCGGCCATATATGCCGGAGAGGAAGCCGGCGCTGGGGTCACAACTCCGGCCTCGGGGGAGGCGTTCGACGAGCCGTTGACGATGGATCAGGTCAACGCGATTGCCGCACCGTTCATCGTGGCCTAGGCTACGCTGAGGTCAGAATAGCAAAACCCGCCGGACATCCGGCGGGTTTTTGTTTTGCAAAACGACAGCGGCGCTTTGCTAACGCTGCGGGGGGACCGGAGTGTGCCAACTGCCCGGCCCGCCACGATCGGCCCGCTCCCCCTTGGCCCCGAGATCGGCCAGATGGGCTTGCAGGGCGGACACCCGGCTTCGCTGAACCCGGACGTATATGCCGAGGCCGATCAGAATCACCAGGAGGACAGCGGCGACCAGCCACCCATGGTCCAGCGGCCGGTGGATCGAGTGATGAACCAGCAGCACGCCGCCCAGTCCGGCCGCCACCATCCACCCGCTCCACCGGTATATGATGGCTGTTGCCCGGGGCAAACTTGGTAGCATGGCAGTCTCCGAGTCGGACCGATTCTCCCGGGCCCGGGCCAGGATACGAGCGCGCAGGACCCGAGCGCGGGCCGGATCCAGCTGCCGCGCCGGCAACCGGAGCGACAGCGCAGTGACAGCTTCGCGATACTCCTGGAGCTCGGTCTCACACTCCGGACAGTCCCTGACATGGGCCATTACCTGCTCCAGCTCCCCAGTCTCCAGGATCTGCAGTGCGGCCGCGGGGAGCATTTCCTTCAGATCCTCGTGGACCGGTGTGAGGCTCATGGCTCTCCCTTCCGAAGTGAACCCAGCCCGCGCCGAAGCTTTTGCATCGCGAGCCGGATG
Organism: Gemmatimonadales bacterium; assembly: GCA_013813435.1. Lineage (GTDB taxonomy): Bacteria > Gemmatimonadota > Gemmatimonadetes > Gemmatimonadales > GWC2-71-9 > CAVVWJ01. The sequence goes on along the minus strand of JACCRS010000103.1, from coordinate 23,430 downwards.
CGGGTTTTCACGGTCCCGAGCGGCTGGGAGGTCCGCTGGGCGATCTCGCCGTGCGAGAGCCCCTCGAAGTAGGCCATCTCCAGCGCCGAGCGCTGTTCCGGAGGCAGATCACCCATGGCTGAGGCGAGCCTGGACTGCCCCTCCGACCTCTCCAGCCCGATGTCGGGGAGCTCACCCGGCATGGCCCCCGCCTGATCGCGGAGCTCGCTCGCCGTAGAGGGAGCCGCGGTCCAGTCCGCCCGCCTTTTCCGGCTCCGCAGCCGGTCGAGTGCGCGGCTTCGGGCGATCATTAAGAGCCAGGTGGCGCCGGCCGAGCGTCTGCCGTCGTACTGGCCTGAGGTCCGCCATACCTGCCAGAAGGTTTCTTCCACTACGTCCTCAGCCTCATCGGCATCCTTCAGAATCCAGAACGCAAGCGTATGCACCCGCTCGGCCCAGAGATCGTAGAGTGTTCCCAGAGCCGCTTCCTCCCCATCGGCCATGCGACGGAGAAGGGCGCCATCTTTGTCTTCATGCACGCGTGCTTGGCCTGAAGTGGAGTGGCCGGAGGGGCGGGCGAGCCCGCCATTGGTCATCCAACATCTATACGAGCAGATCTGCTGGGTGGATTGCTGTCACGTTTCCTTACTGTTGGCCTGGAAGTCTTCAAAATAACACCGGGGGCGCCGCGATCCCCCGCTGCCAACCCGGCGGGGCCATAGTACTATCCATGTCATGAGAATGACACCCTACCCCTCGCGCAGGAGCGCCGTTGCGCTACTGGCCCTCTGCGCCATGGCCGCATGCAGCAGCTCGACCGGTGGGCCGGTGGCGGCGTCGCCGCAGCCCGATCCGGGTGGCGGCCCCGCGGCCGCAGCCCGGGCACGAGCCGACAGCGCCCGCTATCCCTATACCGATGCGGACGTTCGCTTCATGTCCGCCATGATCGGGCATCACTCCCAGGCGCTGGTGATGGCCGCCTGGGCCCCGGACAACGGCGCCAATTCCTCGGTCCGCACCTTGGCCGAGCGAATCATCAATGGGCAGCAGGACGAGATCGTGACCATGCAGCACTGGCTTCGGGACCGGGGGAAACCGGTGCCGCAGCCGTCCCGTACGGGGATGACGACCCACGGTTCCCATCACCCCATGCCCATGCCGGGAATGCTCACGGAGGACCAGCTGCGGCAACTCCGCCAAGCCAGGGGAGGCGAGTTCGACCGGCTGTTCCTCACTTCCATGATCGAGCACCATCGGGGGGCTGTCTCCATGGTCAAGGAGTTGTTCGGGACACCCGGGGCCGCCCGTGACGAGACCGTGTTCAAGTTCGCCAACGACATAAGCGTCGACCAGTCTACCGAGGTCGCCCGCATGGAGCGGATGCTCGCAACTCTCCCCTCGGCCGAGCCCAGCCAGTAACCCTTTCCCCCTTCAAGGAACGCGTCATGGTACCCAATCCGCTTCGGTCCCTCTCGCTCGCCGTCGGGCTCCTGTCCGCGGTGGCGTGCGCCCGCTCTACCTCCAACAGCTCGGGCGACGGTGCTTCGCCGAGGGGGGATATGTCGACCCGGGCGCCCAGCCCGGATCCCCGGGTGGGACTTCGAGCGGGGAAGATGGACGCCCAAGAAGCCATCTGGAACCTGCGGGTGGTCTCCAAGACACCCCCGGCTCCCCAGTTCGTGGACGTCACCAACTCCGACCTGGCGTTCACCGGCAACTACGCCATCCAGGGCAACTACAATGGCTGGCAGGTGTGGGACATCAGCAATCCGCGCCAACCCAGTCTCAAGACGGCCTACGTATGCCCCGCCTCGCAGAGCGACGTCTCGGTCTACCAGAACCTGCTGTTTGTCTCGGGTGAGAACTTGGCCGCCCGGCTCGACTGCGGCGAGCAGGGCGTGCAGGACACGGTGAGCACCGACCGGTTGCGCGGCATCCGGATCTTCGACATCACCGACATCGCCAACCCTAAAAACGTGGGCAACGTCCAGACCTGCCGCGGCTCCCACACTCATACGGTGCTGGTGGACCCGAAGGACAAAGAGAACGTGTACGTCTACATATCGGGCTCGTCGCAGGTGCGGCCGGTGGGCGAGCTGGCCGACTGCATCAGCGCGCCCCAGGACCCCAACTCAGCACTGTTCCGCATCGAGGTCATCAAGGTGCCGCTGGCCAATCCCGAGCGGGCCGCGATCGTCAGCTCGCCCCGCATCTTCCAGGGTCTGGTGCGTCCGCCGGAGCACGGCGAGGCTCCCGAGGACATCGCCGCCGCGGAGAAAGAAGTCGCGGAGGCAAAGGCCGCGGGGAGGTTCACCGCGACCGTTCAAGGCAAGGAGCAGGTGGTGCCGGACGAGTTCAGCGGGCCCATGCTGGACAGCTTGGTTCAGGCGCGTGGGGGCACCGGTGCGCCGACCGCGGCGGACAGCGCCACACTGCGCCAGACGCTGCCGAGCATTGTCGAGGCGATGGAAAAGGCCCACCAGGCCCAGATGCCCGATTCCAACGCCGGCCCCACCCAGTGCCACGACATCACGATCTATCCGGCGATGGGGCTGGCGGGCGGCGCGTGCGGCGGTTACGGGCTGCTGCTCGACATCCGGAACCCAACCCAGCCGACCCGTATCGGCGCCGTGTCGGACTCGAATTTCTCCTACTGGCACTCGGCGACGTTCAACAACGACGCCACCAAGATCCTCTTCTCGGATGAGTGGGGCGGCGGGGGCCAGCCGAAGTGCCGCGCCACCGACAAGCCGGAGTGGGGGGCTAACGCCATCTTCACGCTGCAGAATCGGAAGGAGATGAAGTTCCAGAGTTACTACAAGATGCCGGCCGCGCAGACGCAAGAGGAAAACTGCGTGGCACACAACGGGTCTCTCATCCCGATTCCCGGGCGGGACGTCATGGTGCAGGCGTGGTACCAGGGCGGCATCTCGGTGTTCGACTGGACCGATGCCAGGAATCCGAGGGAGATCGCCTTCTTCGACCGGGGACCGGTGGACTCGACCCGGATGGGAAATGGCGGATCGTGGTCGGTCTACTGGTACAACGGCGTTATGGTGAGCTCCGAGATCTCCCGCGGGCTGGACATCTTCGAGCTGGTGCCGAGCGGGTTCATCTCGCAGAACGAGATCGACGCGGCCAAGAGCGTGAAGCTGGATTATTTGAACACCCAGGGGCAGCCGAAGTTCGTATGGCCCAAGAGCTACTCGCTGGCTCGGGCGTACGTGGATCAGCTGGAGCGGTCGAAGGCGTTGGATGCTGGAAGGATCACCGAGATCCGGGCGACGCTGGCGCGGGCGGAGAAGGGCTCGGCGGCCGAGACCAGGGATGCGCTCACGGAGCTGGTCGCCCGGCTCGAGGGAGACGTGAGTGGGGCAGAGGATTCGGCCAAGGTCCGCATGCTGGCAGGGGTGGTGCGGAACCTGGGAGAGGAGACGAAGTTCGCGTCTCGTCGCTGAGCAGTAAGTGGAGAGAGGGGCTCAGGGGGGAGGCACATGCCTTCCCCATGTTTCCCCCAGACGGTTCCGCCCAGGGGCCCACCGACGAAGTAGGCTTGGATCACTGTCAGAGTCGAAACCTCGTATTCGGGAATCGAGAGCGACCAGCGCAGCAGCGCCAGGACCGCGACAAAGAGGGGACAGCGGCACGGGCCGCCCCAAGTCCGAATGCGATTCCGTAGATTAGGTTGCCGAGGAAGGCCATCGCCTTCCGCCGGTGATGTTCACTCAATCATTGGGGGCCGCAGCCAAGGATACCGCGGGAAGAATGATCCGCGACACGTGCGGCCGCGAGTGGTGGATACGCACCTCACCTGCTCCAGTCTCCGACGTCTCGAACTCCTGCGCGCCGGTCTGGGGGTTGACCGAGAACAACGGAAAGAACGCGGTCGAGACCACGATGCGGAGGCGGTGGCCGGGAAGGAACCGGTTGGCTGTGAGAAGCCGGTCCAGCTTCAACCGGACCACCTCGCCCTTTACGACCAGGTGGCGGTCCGGACCGCCCTGGCGGTAGCTCGCCCGGAGCAGGGCGGTGCCCGGACTGGAGAGATTCCAGGCCGTGCCGTCAGGCGCAATGTCGTACAGCTGTAGCCAGACATCGTAATCCGGCACGGTCGCGCTCATGGCGAACTCGGCCACCACCGGCCCAATGATTTCATGTGGCGCGGTGAAGGGTGAAGTCTCGAACACCGCCAGCTGGCGACGGCCCAGCAGGGCGCGATAGTCGTGCGCACCGGCTCGGCCCTCGAAGGGGTCGGCCAGGGGAGCGGTCGGGTCGGAGGGGATGAGGGTGGGGTCCCGCCCCGCAGTGGCCGGCTCAGGGAGAAGGCGTCCGGCCTTGCTGCGACCGTCCGGCGGTTGGAGATAGAGCGTGTCGGCACGGGTGCCGGGCCACGGCCACCGGTCCGCGGTGCGCCACCGATTGACGCCCATCACAAACACCCGAACCGGAGGTTCACCCTCACCTGAATCGGGAACCTCCTTCACGTAGCGGTCCATCCACCCCAGCACCGCCGCCGTGTAGTCGAGCCCTGCGTCTTTCCCGAAGTCGCGGTCCCCCGCCTTGGTATTGCCCACCGCCCCGACGCCGTGGGCCCATGCGCCCAGGATCAACCCTGCGCGAGGCGGCTGCCGAGCCGAGACCAGACCCTGGTAGTTGGCCACCGCGCCGACCGGGCCGTATGGCTCGTCGAACCATCCCGAGAGGTTCAGTACCGCGGCTCGAACCCGGGGGTAGCGACCCTCCACCGTGGCCCAGCTCCACCAGGGATCCCTCGGCGGATGGCGCATCCACTCGTAGTACCACGGGGCGACATCCTTGAAGTCCGGTAGCGTGCGGAGTGGGCGATGCCGGCGGGCGCGAGGTCCATCACGTTTCCAGGCGGCGGAGGCGGCCTCCTCGGTGCGGGGGCCGGGTCGGTCGAGTCTCCGGCGCAGATCGGGGGCGATGTTGAACCAGGTCCAATCCAGCCAGGAGCCGTCCCATACCCCACCGGAATACCAGAAGCTCTCCGGAGCATGGTAGGTCATAGCGGGCACCATGGCCTTGAGGGCCGGCGGCTGCTCGATGGCGGCAAGCCACTGAACCGCACCCGGGTATGACAGTCCGAACGTCCCGACGGCTCCGCTGGACCAGGGCTGACGCGCCGCCCACTCGATGGTATCGTATCCGTCCTTCCCCTCGTGGCGGTAGGGCTCGAACTCGCCACCGGAGCCGTAGCGACCGCGGACGTCCTGCAGCACGACGGCGTAGCCGCGGGCAACGGCGGCCCGGACCAGCTCCGCCGCACTTCCAGCACTGCGATCATAGGGAGTGCGGTAGACCAGCACCGGAAATCGTCCATCCGTGCTGGGGCGCCACACGTCGGCTCGCAGCATGACACCGTCGCGCATGGGCACGGCGAGACCGGTGTCCACCCGCACACCGGCCTGAGCTGGCAGTGGCTGAGCGCCGGCCAGGAAGCTGACCACCGTCAGGAGGCAGATACAGCGGAGCGCTCTCGACACCAAATTGATCTCCCACGATTTCGTCGACCGATTACTAAATGCATCCCCATCAGTCCGCGTTTCATGAAGCTGCGCGACGGGCCCTGGCCGACCCTAAGCTATTCGCAGCGGGCGACGAACGTGAGCCGAGCGGGCGGGGCGACCCCGCCGCCGACGGCTAACGGTTGGTGGGGCCTTCGGAACGATGGGAGCCAGCGCGAAGGTGACTTCGTGAGGTCTTCGGCCGGCACGAGACGCCCCCGCATCGTGCTTCAGTAACTCGACCAGCTTGGTCAGGTGCCCATTGACTTTCTCCAACTCCCGGTCGGACAACCATCCCTTCCACCGAGTTACCCAGAGGTTCCTCCGAGGGCCTTCGACGGTCGCTACATCTGGTCGACAAGCGAGCACAAAGCCACGCGCCGCGCTACGCAGTCGTGTCCGGGCCAGCGCGATGACCGCGCGCTTCGCCCGCTCGCTGCTCAGATCATAGCGCACTGATAGCGGTCTGCCGGGCAGGTCATAGCGGGCCGTTGGTTTCCGTCCCTCTCCCGAGTGGCGGGTTTCCACGAGCAGTCCGCAATCCCGAAGTGCCCGCACGTGATAATAAAGGGCATGCCGGGAACGCCCGACCAGATGAGCTAGCTCGGTAACGGCGCAGGGCCCTATGAGGCCCACGGCGTCGATGATGTCTTCCCGGCCAGGCGAAGCGATGACGAGCAACTGCTTGAGCGATGTGACGACATATGGACGAGGCATCATGGAAAGTAAAAAAGTTGACAGAATTTTACCAGCGTTCTATGGTTCCTTAACACGGGCTCGCGAAAGCGATGGCAACCGACGGGGGCGAAAGGTCACAGATCCGGACGCCGGACGGCGTGTCCGATGGCTACGGCTGGCACCGGCACGAGCTTAAGTGGGACGGAAACACCTACGAGGCCAACGGCAACGGCGGACAGTTTGTGATCGTGGTGCCCTACCTGGATCTGACAGTGGTCTTCACGGCAGGGAACTACGGGCAGTACCCGATCTGGCGCAAGTTCCGGGACGAGCTAGTGCCGCGGTACATGATTGGTGCCATCACCCGCCTCAAGTAGAGCTCCAAGCTTGCGGTCAATAAACCTTCGTTGCGCCTCCTGGCGCGTGAGTGCGTGCGCCCGCCTATATGAGTCGACTGCATCTGCCGTGCGTCCCAATCGCCGGCACAACTCCGCCCTGGTAGAGTGGGCAACCGCATAGTCTGCGAGCTCACCCCGGGCGAGAATGCCGTCTATGAGTACCAGTCCGTTCTCGGGCCCGTCCCGCATTGCCACGGCCGCCGCCCGGTTGAGCTCGATCACGGGTGAAGGGTCTGCTTTCCGCAGTACATCGTACAATCCCACGATCTCAGCCCAATCGGTGTCTGCTGCGCTGGGCGCCTCCGCGTGCACCGCCGCGATGGCTGCCTGCAGGGTGTAGGGCCCGAAGTTACGCGATCGAAGTGCGCGCTCGACCAGGGTGACCCCCTCAGCGATCAACTCCCGATTCCAGCTGGACCGATCCTGATCGTCCAGGAGCACCAGCTCACCATCGGCAGTGGTGCGTGAGGCGCGCCTCGACTCGTGCAACAGCATCAAGGCGAGGAGCCCAGCCGCCTCGGGCTCGGGGAGCAGCTCGGTCAGCAGGCGTCCCAGCCGAATGGCTTCGACAGAAAGCTCCAGGCGGGTGAGCGAGCCGCCGGAGGAGGCTGAGTAGCCTTCGTTGAACACCAGGTAGATGACGTGGAGTACTGTGGCGAGTCGCTCCGGCAACTCGGCGCGTGAGGGGATGTGATAGGGAATTCGCGCGGCCTTGATCTTGGCCTTGGCCCGGACGATACGCTGCGCCAGAGTGGGCGCCGGGGTCAGGAACGCCCGGGCAATCTCCTCGGTGGTGAGGCCGCAGACTTCGCGCAGAGTGAGCGCGATCTGGGCGTCCGGCTGCAGGGCAGGGTGGCAGCAGGTGAAGATGAGGCGGAGCCGGTCGTCCTCGAGGCGGTCGTCGTCCAGTTCGTGCGGCGGGGTGACACCGTTGCCCAGACGATCGGCCACCGCGGCCAGGGAGGCATCGAATCGGGCCCGCCGGCGCAGTTGATCGATGGCCTTGAAGCGGCCAGTTGAGACCAGCCACGCGCGGGGATTCTTCGGCGTTCCTTCAGTCGGCCAGCGCTCGACTGCGGTCGTAAAGGCTTCCTGCATCGCCTCCTCCGCCAGATCGAAGTCGCCGAGCAGACGGATGAGCGTGGCGAGAACTCGGCGGGACTCGGTGCGGAAGAGTTCTTCAATGGGATCGGACATTCGTTGGAACGTCTAGGGTCTAGAGTCTAGGGTCTACGGCGCATGAAGAGTAGACCCTCGACCCTTGACCCTCGACTCTTCAGACACTCGCCCCGGCGCCCTCCTGCTCCCTCTTTTCCATCTCCTGCGAGAAATCGATCACCGGCCGCACTTCGATCGACCCGACCCGAGCCGACGGGATTTTGGAAGCCACCTGAATGGCGTCGTTCAGGTCCTTAGCCTCGATGAGGTAGAACCCCCCCAGCTGCTCCTTGGTCTCGGCGAATGGACCGTCGGTGGTGGAGATCTTGCCGTTCCGAACCCGGACGGTGGTGGCGGTGGGGGTGGGCTGGAGCGCCTCGCCGGCCACGAACTTGCCATTGCCGCGGATCTGCTCGGTAAAGCCGAAGTACTCGCCCATGATCGCCTCCGCCTCCGAAGGCGGCAGCGACTCCCAGGCTTTCTCGTTCTCGTAGATCAGGCACAGGTACCTCATAGCTCCCTCCCAAGTGGTGTGAAATCGTGGACAATCAGTAGACGATTGGGAGAGCGTGGAATCGACAGCTGCTCCCGGCTGGCAGCGGGGCAGCTTTCGCGGCGGCGATGGCCATGATATTGAACAGCACTAGGGGAGCACGCATGGGGCCTCCGGGGTCGGAAAGTACCATAGCGACGTTGCACCGAGGTAAGGACCGCACGTGTGTGATTGATGGCAGCCAGCAGAAGTCCGGCGGATCTATGCACGGTTCCTCCGATCGATACGATATGCCGACACAGTGTCGCGTGTTCCGGGGAGTTGGATCTCATCGTGCCATTCTGCTCGTCTTCGACGCCGCCAGTACAGCAGAATAGGACTCGGCACCACGTACGGAAATATTCCGAGTTCTACCACCGAAGATGTGGGCTGACCCCTCTCCCGTCGAGATGCGGTCTCTAAGGACGCCAGATCAGCGACTCGGGGTCGGTTTGCGACAGCTCATCCAGCGCCGCAGGATACGCCGTGGGGCTCGCGTCCGCCGGTCCGGTCACCTCCAACACCTCGCCGTCCGCCACCACGAACGCGCGGTCGCCCGGCCCCGGCTGCACCGCGCCGAAGCCGGTGAAGCTGCCGAAAGCCGGGATGATCGCCCCACGCTGTCCCACGAGAAAGCAGGGCAGGGTCTCTCGTTGAAGGCCCCGGCCCACCAGCGTCAGCCCCGGGTGCACATGGCCGGCCAGGCCGTAGGCGCCCTCGGCATCTACCGGCTCGTGACGGAAGATGAATGGCGGCACGAACGCCGGCGCGTTCACGCAGTTGATCTGCAGATCGTTCGGCGGGTCGCCCGCGTGCCGGTCGTGATTTCCGCGCACCAGCAGTATCTCGAACGTGCCGGCCAGGCTCCTCCATCGGCGCAGCTCAGCCAGGGTGTGCGAGGCGACGCGTCCGGCCTTGGCGTGAAACAGATCGCCCAGTACGACCATGCGCCGCGCGCTGGTACGCCGGAGGGCGCTGTCGAGCCGGGCCAGATCATCGCTGGTGGTGCCGATAGGAACGGGTATTCCGGCTGCGCGGAAAGTGGACGCCTTGCCCCAGTGCAGGTCGGCCACCACCAGTGTGCTGGTTCCCGGCCAGTACAGCGCCCGCTCGCCCAGCAAGTAGACCTGCTCGCCCGCCAACGTAAGACACACATCGCTCATCGAAATCCTCTGCCGCGTCCCTGGCCAAACCTTATACGCCCATTGCCACTTTCCGCTGCCCGCTCCAGCGGCGCCGCCAGCCGGCGAACCCGATCCAGGAATTTCTCGGAGCTCACCTGCTCGCGGGCGCGGTCGACCAGGAGCGCAAAGGCGAGCGGCGTGGGACGCTCGACTTCGCTGATGGCGACCCTGCCGCCGGCGATCCGCTCCAGCGTCCGGCCCAAACGGCTGCGCTCCAACTGGCGTTCCAGCACCTCGCGGTGCGCCTGAAACAAGAGCAGGTTGTCCGGATCGTATCGGGCGAACACATCATAGAGCAGGCCGCTCGATGCCTGAACCTGCTTCACGCTCTTGTTGGTTCCAGGATACCCCTGAAAGATAAGGCCGGCGACGCGGGCGATCTCCCGGAACTGGCGCCGCGCCAGCTCGGCGGCGTTGAGGCTGGCCGGGATGTCGTACAGCAGATTGTCGGGCGACACCAGGCCCGCTTCCAGCGCCTCCTCCAGGAGAGCGGGCTCGGGCGACAGCAGCTCGAAGCCGTAGTCGTTGGCCGCCAGAGTGAAGGTGATCGGACCCAGCTGTGCCAGCCGGTAGGCGAAGAGGGCGGCCATTCCCTCGTGCACCAGCCTTCCCTCGATGGGATAGAAGAAAAGGTGGTGGCCCTCGCGGGTGCGAACCCGTTCGATCAGCAGCTCGTCCGGTGCCGGCAATCGGGACCACTTGGCCTGCAGCTCCAGAATCGGCCGCACCGCTTCCATCTCGGCGCCGTCGAACCTGCCCTTCCGGGCCTGGTCGAGCTTTCCGCGGACGGCGGAGGCCAGCTCGGGCGACAGTGGCAGGCGGGCACCGGTCCAGTGCGGCACGACCGTCGTGGCTTCGTTCGACTTCCTGACCCAGGCAGTCATTTCCCGCACTCGAACGAACTTCAGAGCCCGGCCGGCAAAGGTGAAGACGTCACCGGGCCGTAGCCGGGCGATGAAGTTCTCCTCCACCGTGCCGACGGTCTTTCCTCGTACGTACTTCACCTTCATGGCGGCTTCGCTCACGATGGTGCCGATGGACATCCGGTGCCGCATCGCCGCGCCACGATCCCGAATACTGTAGAGGCCGTCGCGCTCGACCACCTTGTTGTACTCGGGATAGGCGCCCAGCACCTGGCCACCGTGGGTGATGAAGTCCATCACCCACTGCCACTCGGCGTCGGAAAGATTCCGAAACGACCGCGTGGTGCGCACCTCCGTCAGCAACTCGGCGAGACGAAAGCCGCCACCCACGGCAATGGTGACTGCGTGCTGAGCCAGGAGATCGAGCGGCTGCTCTACCGGTGGGCGGGATTCGATGGCGCCGGCGGCGAGCGCGTCGCGGGCGGCAGCGACATCCAACAGCTCCAGTGCGTTGGTCGGCACGCAGGTGAGGCGGCTGACCGCCCCGGGCTGGTGGCCGCTCCGCCCGGCTCGCTGGATCAGCCGGCCCACCGCCTTGGGGCTTCCGATCTGGAGCACGCGGTCCACGGGAGTGAAGTCCACGCCGAGGTCGAGAGTGGAAGTGCAGACGACGCAGCGCAGCCGGCCGGCGCGGATGCCGTCCTCCACCCATTCGCGGGTCTCCCGATCCATCGAACCGTGATGCAGAGCGATCACGCCGGCCCAGTCAGGGCAGGCGGCGAGCAGTGCCTGAAACCAGATCTCCGCGGTCGCGCGGGTGTTGGTGAACACCAGCGTGGTCTTGCCCTCCTCGATCGCGCGCACCACTTCCGGAACCATCCGGAGGCCGATCTGCCCCGACCAGGGAAAACGCTCGATGGTTTCGGGGATCAAAGAGTCGACCTCGAGCGCCTTGGGCACCAGCCCGCGAATGACTACGCCGGGATGCGCCGCACCAGCACTAGAAACCCCGAGCAGAGTGTCCCGGGCCACGTCGAGGTTGCCGAGCGTGGCCGACAAACCCCAGGTGCGCAGCTGCGGCCGCCAACGGCGCAGCCGTGCGAGGGCCAGCTCGGTCTGCACCCCCCGCTTGGAGGCCATGAGCTCGTGCCATTCGTCCACCACCACCAGCTCGAGATGCTCGAAGAGCTCGGCCGCATCGGCGCGGGTCAGCAACAGGGCCAGGCTCTCGGGGGTGGTGACCAGCGCGGTAGGAAGGCGCCGGCTCTGGCGGGCCCGGATCCGGGGAGCGGTGTCGCCGGTGCGCGACTCGACGCTCCAGGGGAGGCCGAGGTCTTCGATCGGCGCACGAAGGGCGTCTTCGGTATCAGCGGCGAGGGCCCGAAGTGGGGTTATCCATAGAACCCGCAGTGGCGCTGAAGCGGGGCGGCGGGGCAGCGGGGCAGAATAGTGCTCCAGCCACTCCAGCACTGCGCCCATCCAGGCCGCGTAGGTCTTGCCGGTGCCGGTGGCCGCGTGAATCAGGCCGCTCCCACCGGCCAGGTAGGCTTCCCAGACCTCCTCCTGGAAGGGAAACGGCTCCCAACCTTCCTTGGCGAACCACTCCCGAACGCAGTCCATCGGCGGCCGGTTGGCGCAGTCGATGATGGGCCCAGCTCTCGTCGGCTCCTGCTCAGCAGGCTGCGCGGCGCGCTCCTCCCGCTTCCTCGCCGCACGGGCTCGGCGCAGGTCGACGGCAAGGGCACTGCCCCCGCGAAACTCGTTCATGCTGTGATCCACCAGGTTGTACGTACGACTGCTGGTAGAATTTCAACCGCTCCGAAAACACGAATGGGGTTGTCTTCACATCCCGCTTCGGTCCCCTCGCCTTCGCTTCGCTACGGCTCAGGGTGACACTCTGGCTTCAGGCTGATCTGCGTCTGTTATCGCGGCGATGTAGCGGTCCGCCGAGTAGCGGAGTGCCTGCTTGGCATTGCTGAGAATGTTCTGCCCAAACCAGGCCCCGTAGATGTGATCGAACTCGAAGGGCTCGACCGCCGCCACGATCTCCCGTACCGTCCTGGCGCTCACCGGGATGTAGTTCGGGTAGCTGTACATGAAGCTCACCGTCTTCCGGTCCTGCCCCACCTGGATCACGTCCCCGGTGAGCAGCGCCCCCTTACCGCCCGCCCCTCCGGCCCAGTGGAGCACGGTGCCACCGGGGAAGTGGCCGCCGCAGCGGATCAGCGTGAGCCCGGGCGCCAGCTGGTGGTTATCACCCTGCCAGAAGACGATGGCGGGATGGGGCCGCATCACCCACTCCCCGTCGGCGGCGTGGAGATAGATCGGGACATCCCCCAGCGCCCGGCTCCACTCCACCATCGAGGAGTAGTAGTGCGGATGGGAGATGGCGATGGCCGACACGCCGCCGAGCGCCTGCACCGCGCCGACGCTCCGGTCGTCGATCAGGCTGATGCAGTCCCAGAGGATGTTACCTGCGGCGGTGCGCAGGTGTAGCGCCCGCTGCCCGATGGCGAACTTCGGCTCGGTCGAAATGCTGATGAGCTCTGGCCCCTCGACATCGAGCTGATTCTTGTGGGTCGCCTGCAGCTCCTTAAGCGCTGTCCACCTCTGGCCGCCAGGCCCGACATACTGCCGCTGATCCTCGCAGATGGCGCAGCGCCCGGGTGGGACCGCCGACTCGGCGTGCTGAACGCCGCAGCCGACGCAGATGAATTTCATGGTAGAAAGGTAAAGCGTGAGCGGGAACTGCAGAAAGCGTGAGCGGTGAGCGGTGTTGTCGTCCTCAGCACTCGCGAGTCATCCCGTGCGGAGCGAGGGACCGGGTGGGTTCACGTTTCCACACCGATCAGTCCCGAGGTAACCCGGGCCGATTCCCCACTACGCTCGGACTGACAACCGGAACCCTCTCTTCACCGTTTACCGCTCACGCCTTTCGTCCTTGGCCAGCGAGCCCATGTCGATAACAAACCGGTACTTCACGTCGCTCTTGAGCATCCTCTCGTAGGCCTCGTTAATCCCCTGGATCGGGATCATCTCGATGTCAGACACGATTCCGTGCTGGCCACAAAAGTCGAGCATCTCCTGAGTCTCCTTGAGGCCACCGATGAGCGAGCCGGCCAGCCGGCGGCGGCGGAAGATCAGGCCGAGCACTCCGGGCGAGGGATGCGGAGTTTCCGGCGCGCCGACCAGGCAAAGGGTGCCGTCGCGCTTGAGCATGTTGATGAACGGGTCGAGGTTATGCGAGGCCGCGACGGTGTTGAGGATAAAGTCGAAGCTGTTGGCGTGCGCCGCCATCGCCGCCGGGTCCCGGGAGATGACGACCTCGTGCGCGCCCAGGCGCCTGGCGTCCTCGGTCTTCCCGGGAGAGGTGGTGAAAAGCACCACCTCGGCGCCGAAGGCGCGGGCGAACTTCACTCCCATGTGGCCCAGACCGCCGAGACCCACGATGCCGACCTTGTGGCCGGGGCCGACCCCCCAATGGCGCAGCGGCGAATAGGTGGTGACCCCGGCGCAGAGCAGGGGCGCGGCCGCGGCAGGGTTCAGCTTTTCCGGGATCCGGAGGACGAAATGCTGGTCCACCACGATCCGGTTGGAATACCCGCCGTAGGTGACGCCGCCGGTGTGGGGATCGGGACTGTTGTACGTAAGGGTGAATCCGACGTCGCAGTACTGCTCCAGGTTTTCCCGGCAGCTGGCGCAAGTGCGACACGAGTCCACCAGGCAGCCGACGCCGGCGAGGTCCCCGGCCTTGAAGTCCTTCACCTCCTTACCGACCTGGGTCACCCGTCCTATGATCTCGTGCCCGGGCACGACGGGATAAACAGTACCCTTCCACTCGTTGCGGACCGTGTGCAGATCGGAGTGACACACACCGCAGTATTGGATCTCGATCTGGACGTCTCGCGGACCGGGTTCCCTGCGTTCGAACCGGAACGGCGCCAACGGCGAAGTCGGGCTCTGGGCGGCATATCCTAGCGCGGCGATCCGTGACGGCGACGCCGAATCCGGCTTTCTCTGCATTTCCTTGACGGTAGTCATCGTGAACTCCCTAGTAGTTAATCAAAACGCTCTGATATCAAGGTAGCCTCCACCTCGAGTTTCGGGCCCTTCGCGGATGCTGCCCTGAGCGCAGGCGAAAGGCTCGGGATGACGCGCGAGTGCTGACTGCTCACGCTTTTTCTCTCCCGCTCACGCTGTCCAGCAGCTCCCGCACTCGCTCAATCGTATCGGCCTCCTCTGCCTTCTTGTCCGTCCTCCACCGCGCCATGCGGGGAAACCGCACCGCGATGCCCGACTTGTGCCGGCTGGAGCGCTGGATCCCCTCGAACGCCAGCTCGAACACCAGCTCGGGTTTCACCGTCCGAACCGGGCCGAACTTTTCCAGGGTGTTGCGGCGGACGAAGGCGTCCACCTTCCGGATCTCCTGATCAGTGAGACCGCTATACGCTTTGGCGAACGGCACCAGGTGGTCTCCCTCCCAGATGCCGAAGGTGTAGTCAGTAAACAGGCCGGCGCGCTTGCCGCTCCCGGGCTGGGCGTAGATGAGCACCGCGTCTACGGTGAGCGGATCTACCTTCCACTTCCACCAGTCGCCGCGGCGCCGCCCCACCCCATACGCCGAAGCCACCCGCTTGAGCATGACTCCCTCGGCTCCCAGGCCCCGCGCCGCCTCGCGAGCAGTCGCGACCGTCTCCCAATCAGGGGACGGCACGGCGGGGGACAGAATCAGCCGGCCGGGCGCCAGCGACTGCAGCAGAGCCGTCAGACGGTTCCGCCGCTGGCTAAGCGGAAGCGTACGGAGGTCTACGCCGGACTCCTCCAGCAGATCGTAGGCGACGAGCACCACCGGCACGTCCTCCAGGATCTTCCGGCCCACGATCTTGCGTCCGATCCGCCGCTGGAGTTGGGCAAACGGCAGCGGAGCGCCCTCGGCCCAGGGCAGAAGCTCGCCGTCGATCGCGGTTCCGTCGGGCAGGAGAGCGCCGCTCTCCTCGATTTCGGGGAATCGCCCCGCCAGCAGCTCCTCACCTCGAGACCAGAGAAACGTGCGGCCCGCTCGCCGGATGAGCTGGGCTCTTATCCCATCCCACTTCCATTCCACGATCCACTCATCGGCCTCCCCGAGTGTGGCCGGATCAGCTTCGAGCGGGTGAGCCAGAAAGAACGGGTAAGGCCGGCTGATATCGGCATCGCTGGTGTCCGCGGCGGTGAGCCGCTGAAAGAACTCCGGAGTTGGTTCCCAGGCTCCCATGAGCCGGTGGGAGAGCACCCCTTCGGGAACGCCGCTCCTCTCCCCCAGGGCACGGGTGACGAGCTGCTGTGAGGCGCCGACCCGAAAGCTTCCGGTGATCAGCTTGTTCCAGACGAACCGCTCGTGGGTGTCGAGCTCGCGCCAGCTCTGGATCATCACCTCGCGCTGGACGTCGTCATCCTCGCCCCGGAGGCGAAGGAGCCGCTCCTCTACCCAGTGCGAGAGCGGCAGCTCGCTGGAAGTGCCGGTTGCAGGCAGCACCAGCGTAATCGCCTCGGCCAGATCGCCCACCGCATGGTAGCTCTCCTCGAAGAGCCAGTCCGGGATGCCGGCCTCCTGCGCCGCCCAGGCTCGCAGCCGCCCGGAGGAAACCAGGCGCTTAGGCCTGCGGCCGCTGAGGAAGTGCACCACCCAGGCAGCGTCGGAAGGCGGAGCGCTCGAGAAGTACGCCACCAGCGCCGCAACCTTTGCGCTGGTGGACGTGGTCTCATCGAGGGCGGTGTAGAGGCGAGCGAAGGCTTTCATAGGTGCGGGTCTTCTGAAGTCTCGGTCACTTCGGCCCTTTCACCTTCGAACCTGGTTGCTATTGCCCGAGCGTCGAGGCCGCGCTCTTTCAGCCAGCGCACCACCGGGCCGGTGTAGCCGTGGGTCACCCATACCTCTCCCGCCCCGGTGGCCTCGATGGCTGCCAGCAGGCCAGGCCAGTCCACGTGATCAGAGAGGGCAAAGCCGCGGTCGAGCGACCGCTGCCGCCTCGCGCCGCGAACCATCATCCATCCCGAGGCGAAACCGGTGGAATGGTCACCAAAGCGGCGCGACCAGATCGACGCATCGGCATACGGGGGTGCGATGACTATGGCGCCGGTGGCATCGGCCCGGCTGTCGGCTGCCCCCGCGTAGTGGGTAGCCGGGAGCTCGACGCCGCCCTCGCGATACAGTGACGTCATGCGCTCCACCGCGCCGTGGGTGAGGATCGGGCCGATACCGGCATCGAGTCCAGCCAGCAGACGCTGGGCCTTCCCCAGGGCGTAGCCCAGCAGAAGGCTGGTCTTTCCCGCGGCTGCATTGGCTCGCCACCAGGAGTTGATCTCGGAGAAGACCTGCTCCTGGCTGGGCCAGCGGTAGATCGGCAGACCGAAGGTGGACTCGGTCACGAAGGTGTGGCAGCGGACCGGCTCGAACGGGGTGCAGGTCGGATCCGGATCGGTCTTGTAGTCGCCGGATACCACCCAGATTTCCCCGGCGTGCTCGATGCGAACCTGGGAGGAGCCCAGGATGTGGCCGGCAGGGTGAAGGCGGATGGTGGTGCTGCCGAGCACGACCTGCTCGCCGTACTCGGCGGCCTGGATGCAGGCTCCGGGCTCCAGCCGTGCGCGCAGGACGCCAAGCCCCGTCCTGGAGGTGAGGTACGCCCGCGAGCCCCAGGTGGCATGGTCGCCGTGGGCGTGGGTGATGACGGCGCGATCTACCGGTTCCCAGGGGTCGATGAAGAAGTCGCCGGCCTGGCAATACAGACCACTGCTGGTGAGCGTAAGCATGGTGAAAGCTAGGCGGGGCAGCGGGGAGCGGGCAGTAAAAAGCCGCTTGTCACCCTGACCCTGAGCGCAGCGAAGGGGAGGGGACCGCAGCCATGCTTCGAATGTGATCTCCTTGGGTACTCGAACTAGATCCTTCGTTTTTCTCAGGATGACACGTGGCTGCTGCCCCGCTGCCCCGCTCTCGCTTTTAGCAGTTCCCGCTTACGCTTTTCTTTTCCCGCTCACGCTTCTTCCCTCACGGCCGATGCTGATACGTCCCCATCAGTGTTCCCTGCGCCAGGATGTGCTGATCCATGGCCTGCTCCAACTCGGCCCGGCTGGCGCCGGGGGCCAGGCCGAGGGCGATGTCGAGGGCGTACAGTCGAAAGAAGTAGCGGTGCGGCTCTCCCGGAGGCGGGCAGGGGCCGGCGTACGCCATGTCGCCAGCGGTGTTGCGTCCGTGTCGCGCGCCGGAGGGAGTCTCCGCCAGGGGGGGCACCGCCTGGGTCAACTCCACCGCTTCCGCCGGCAGATTGTAGAGCACCCAGTGGACCCAGGTGCCGCGGGGCGCGTCCGGGTCTTCGCAAATCAGTGCGAGGCTGCGGGTATCGGTCGGGGCACCACTCCACTGCAGCGGGGGGGAAACATCGTCCCCCTCGCAGGTGAACCGGATCGGAATCTTGCCGCCGTAGACGAATGCAGCCGATGTCAACTGGATCTGGGCACCACCACCTCCGGGTCCGGCCATCAGCTCTTCCCCGCTTCGACCCAAAGCCGGATGGCCATGAGCACGATGAACACCGCGAACATCCTCTGAAGGATTGCACCGGGGATTGCATGGGCGAGCTTGGCGCCGACGAAAGCTCCCAGGAAAAGCCCCAGCGAGATGAACACCGAGGCCTTGATGTTGAGGTTGCCGGCCTGGTGGTAGGCGTACGCGCCCAACAGGCCAACCGGGAGCAGCATCGCGCCGAGTGACGTGCCCAGCGCCAGCTTGGTGGGGAAGGCCGCGAAGAAGATGAGCGAGGGGATGATCAGGATCCCCCCACCTATCCCGAACAAGCCGGACAGAACTCCAGCGGCCAGACCGATGGCGAGAAACAGGGGCTCCATATGCGGCGGCCTCCGGAGGGTGGGGGCTGTGGCTGTTAGCTATTAGCTATTGGCTATTACAGTGTAGCTTGTAGCTTGTGGCGTCGGGGGGCAATGCCAGCTCATAGCTCAGATCTCATAGCTCATAGGCTACACCGGAGGCGACGATGATCGAGAGGCGGCAGGTAAGACGGATGACGCCGGTAATCCTCGCCGCGGTGGCGCTGCTCGTTGCGCTGGACGCAATGGGCGAGCTGGCCGGTCAACCACTGGGCTTCCCCTACCTTCCGCTGGGCGTTGTGTCGCTCCTGATTTACCTGAGTGTGGGAGCCATCTGTTCCTGGCGGACCAGCTTTGGAGGCGGACTTCTGGCGGCAGCAGTGGTGGGAGTGCTCGCCGGCACGGTAGGACCGCTGGTGGCATGGCTTATCGGCTCTGGCCCGGTAGCCCAGGATGTGACCGAGCCGCGCATCTTCGCTTATCGTGTTGCCTTCGTAACGGCCACCGCGGCCGCTGCCGGGTTCATCGGCGCGGCAGCCGCAAGCTGGCTGGAGCGGCGCCGGGCTGTCCGCAGCTCGGGAGTCGTACCCCGATGACCCGCCTTCCGCACCAATCCGGAGTACCCTGTGAGTCGTGACCGCACCAGCCTGGATGGGGCGTGGGAGTTTTACCCGGATCCACAACAGAAGCTGACCCACCGTACCCTCCGCCAGGATGATGCCCGGACGATTCTGGTCCCGGGTCCGTGGCAGGCGCAGTTCGACGATCTGCGGGACTACAGCGGTCTGGCGTGGTACCGGCGCCATTTCGTGGTGGAAGGAGGGAAAGAAGGAAAGAGGGACTCCTCCCCTCCTTCCGTCCACGTCCTCCACTTCGGCGCGGTTGACTACCATGCCACCGTCTGGCTCAACGGGCATGAGGTGGGTGAGCACGAGGGCGGATACCTGCCGTTCGAGCTCGACGTGAGCGGATTCCTTCGCAATGACGGTCCCAACGAGCTGATAGTCCGGGTCATCGACCCCGGCAACGACGCCGATTTTCTGCCCGAGTTCACCTTCGCCGAAATCCCTCACGGAAAGCAGAGCTGGTACGGGCCAATCGGGGGCATGTGGCAGAGCGTGTGCCTCGACCGCCGCCCGGCGGTCCACCTTACCCGGCTTCGGATTACGCCCGATGTGCCCGGCGAGCAGGCTCAGGTGCGGGTCTCGCTCAGCCAGCACACTGACCGGCCGATGGGGCTCTGGCTCAACATCACCGATCCGAGGGGGCAGGTACGCCGGCACCGGCTGCTTCTTGCGGCTGGGGTCGACAGCGAGGAGCTGAGCGTTCCGGTTCCGGATCCAATGCTTTGGGATACCACCACACCGAACCTTTACCAGGTGCAAGGCGTGCTGCTCGACGGCAGCGATGACCGGGCCCAGCCGCTCGATACCCTATCAACGCACTTCGGGATGCGAACGATCGACACTTCGCCCACCGGGCATCTGCTGCTCAACGGGCAGGTGCTGTATCTTCGCGGTGCGCTGGACCAGGACTACTACCCCGACCTCATCTACACTCCGTTCAGCGACGCCGAGCTTGACGCCCAGTTCGCCAAGGCGAAGCACATGGGCCTCAACCTGCTCCGGACCCACATCAAGATCACCGACCCGCGTTACTACGACGCGGCCGACCGGGCCGGGCTCCTCATCTGGACCGAGCTTCCCAACTGGCAGGATCTCACGGAAGCGGCCAAGCGGAGGGCCAAAGAGACTCTGTTCGGCATGGTCGAGCGGGACTGGAACCATCCATCAATCATCATCTGGACCATCGTCAACGAGAACTGGGGGGTTGACCTGGCGGTGAACGCCGGTCACCGCGCCTGGCTCTCCGACATGTACAACCAGTTGAAGGCGCTCGACCCCCATCGACTGGTAGTGGGAAACTCGCCCTGCTTTACCAATTTTCACGTGGTTACCGACATCGAGGATTTTCATAACTACTACGCAATGCCGGACCATTACCGGAAATGGAAGGACTGGGTTCAGACGTTCGCCAGCCGACCGCCGTGGACTTTCGCGCACGTGTACGAAAACATCGAGTCGTGGCGGGAGTATATCCGCGATCCGTGGAATCCCGTGGCCCGCCAGCCCGCCCCCGAAGTACGGCGGCGGGGAAGCGAGCCCATGGTAGTGTCGGAGTTCGGCAACTGGGGATTGCCCGATGTGGCAAAACTAAAATCTCATTACGGCCGGGAGCCGTGGTGGTTCGAGACCGGGATCGAGTGGGGCGATGGCGTGGTGTACCCGCACGGGATCGAGCAACGCTACAAGGCATTCCATCTGGACAAGGTTTTTCCCACCCTGTCCGAGCTGGCCGCGGCGAGCCAGCGAATGCAGTTCACCGCGCTCAAGTATCAGATCGAACAGATGCGGCGGCATCCGAGCATCGTGGGGTACGTAATTACCGAGTTTACCGACGTGCACTGGGAGAGCAACGGGCTGCTCGACATGTGCCGGAACCCCAAGGCGTACTACGACGTCATCGGCCAGGTCAACAGTCCCGACGCCATCGTGCCCACCGACTGGGAGCGGATCGCCTTCTGGGAAGGCGAGCGCTGCGAGGTCAGGTTGGCGCTATCCCACTTTTCCTCCAGCGACCTGCGGAACTCTCGCCTGGAGTGGAATCTGGATCTCTGGCCCGACATCCGCGGCACGTTCGAGGGTCTTGCCCCCGAACGAGCTCAGCTCACTAATCTGGGAACAGCGGTGTTCGAGGTCCCTCGCCTGGAACAGGCCGCTCGCGCCCGGCTGGAGATGCGGCTGGTAGACTCCGCCGGCGAGCTGGTGACCCGGAATCATCACGAGATGTACTTCTTTCCCCGGACGGAGTCGGGTCAGCGGCACGTGAGGCTCGCGGTGCCGGGGCTGCCCAGGCTGGCCGCGCGCCTTGCCGGCATGGGATACGAGCTGACCGCCCAGGAGTCAGCCGACCTGGTGGTGGTGGAGCGCATGACCGATGAGCTGCGCTGGTACGTTCAGAACGGAGGCAAAGTCCTCTGGCTCGCCGAGGAGCCCGATTCGGAGCAGACTCATCTGGGGACCATCAGTATCGCACAGCGGCAGGGCAGGAGCTGGCAGGGAGACTGGGCCAGCAGCATGAGCTGGATCAGGCAGGACAAGATCTTTGGCGGCATTCCTACCGGCGGGACGGTGGACTTTGCTTTTGCCGATCTCACTCCCGAAACCGTTATCGTGGGTCTAACCCCGCGTGACTTCGCGGCCAACGTGCACTCCGGATTGTTCGTCGGCTGGGTTCATCACCTGGTGGCACTGGTGGCAGAGCGTCCGATCGATCGCGGCCGGGTTATGATCTGCACCTACCGCCTCCGCGACCACCTGGGTACTCACCCGGTGGCAACTCTAATGATGCGCGACATGATCACCCGACTGGCGGGCGTGGCGAGCGGGCAGCCGGAGCGGGCGGTAGCCAGCACGCCTCCCGCAGCGGTGTCCTAGCCTCCTTTCTCGCCGGGTCCAACGGTCAGAAATCACCTCTCCGGCCTCCCCCCAGCCCTTATTATTTCCGTTACATGATCCCTCGCGGGCGGACGCGGGGCGACAGGAAACCAGCCACCCGAAGCACGGTCCCGGCGGTAACGCCGCGGTTGCCAGAACGGTTGTAAGATGGCTCGGGATAAAGAACTCGCGCTTCCTGAAGTCTGGGGCGGGATCGAGTGTACGGTCAATCGCGTGGGCGAGCGCTACTACGATCAGGTCCAGCGCTCCGGCCACGCCGACCGGCCCGGCGACCTCGAGCGGTTCGCCAGTCTGGGAATCCGGACTTTGCGCTACCCGGTCCTGTGGGAAAGGGTGGCTCCCGGGGATCTGTCCGCGGCCAACTGGGCCTGGCCGGACCAGCGGCTGGGTCAGCTCCAAAGGCTGGGTATAGAACCCATAGTGGGGCTGGTGCACCACGGGAGCGGGCCCCGCCACACTCACCTGCTGGATCCTTCGTTTCCCCTTCTACTGGCTGAATTCGCGGGCGCCGTAGCGCGGCGATATCCCTGGGTCACCCACTTCACACCGGTAAACGAGCCGCTCACCACCGCCCGCTTCAGTGGGCTGTATGGTTACTGGTATCCGCACGAGCGCAACGCCCGGTCCTTTGCCAGGGCTCTGCTGCACCAGTGCCGAGGCGTGGTACTGGCCATGGATCGCATCCGGGAAGCCAACCCCGATGCCCGACTGGTGCAGACCGACGACCTGGGAAAAGTGTTCAGCACTCGCCTGCTCGCATACCAGGCAAAGTTCGAGAATGAGCGGCGCTGGCTCACCTTCGATCTCCTGTGCGGCCGGGTTGGCCCCGATCACGCTCTGTGGGAGTACTTGAAGCGGGAAGCTGGAGTGAGTGACGAGGAGCTGCGATTCTTCGCCGACCATCCCTGCCCGCCCGACATCGTAGGCATCAACTATTATCTCACCAGCGAACGCCTCCTCGACGAACGTCTGGCTTTGTACCCGCCCTCCACCCAGGGAGGTAACGGGCGGCACACCTATGCCGATGTCGAGGCAGTGCGGCTCCGCCCCGAGGGCCTTGCGGGGCCCCACGCACTGCTGACCGAGGCGTGGGAGCGCTACCATCTGCCCCTGGCGGTAACCGAAGTTCACAACGGCTGCACCCGGGAAGAGCAGTTGCGCTGGCTGCTGGAGGTTTGGGATGCCGCGGTCCAGCTCAAGGCCGACGGCGTAGATCTCAGGGCAGTGACCACCTGGGCTCTGCTCGGCGCCTTCGATTGGAACAGCCTGGTTACGCGCGACGAGGGAAACTACGAGCCTGGCGCCTTCGACCTCCGGTCTCCCGAGCCCCGCCCCACCGCCCTGGCCCACCTGGTGAGCGAGCTCGCCGCCGGTCGCCGCGGGCTTCATCCCGTCCTCGACATGCCCGGCTGGTGGCACCGCAGTAAGCGTTTGCTTTACTCCCACTCATTGGTGGACAGTAACCCGAGAGCTCCCCGATCGCCGACACCCGCCCGACCGCTTCTGATCACCGGTGCCAACGGCACCCTGGGCCGGGCCTTTGGTTTGCGATGCGATCTCCGCGGCCTGGCGTATCGCCTTCTCACCCGCGCTGAACTGGATATCGCCGATCCGATCTCGGTTCAAACGGCTCTGGCTCGGGAGAATTGCTGGGCGCTAGTCAACGCAGCTGGCTACGTGCGGGTGGATGACGCTGAGCGAGAGCCGGACCGCTGCCTGCGAGAGAACACCG
>JACCRS010000088.1 GCA_013813435.1 Gemmatimonadales bacterium | reverse complement strand
GGTGATGGTCCTTAACTAACCGGTTGCGGGAGATCGGGATGCTGAGACGCGCAGCATGAGCGGCAGAGTATTGGTAACAGGTGGTGCGGGATTCATCGGCTCCCATATCGCGGAGGGGTATCTTCGCGACGGGTGGGAGGTCACCGTACTGGATGATCTATCGCGCGGTCATGAGTCCAATGTACCGAAGGGGGCTCGATTTCTTCGGGCCGATATCCGCTCTCCTGAAGCGCGCCAGGCGCTGGCCGCCGGAGGGTTCGACGTGCTCAACCATCATGCGGCCCAGATCGACGTGCGGGTCTCGGTCGATCGTCCCGCGTTCGACAGCCACATCAATGTCGTAGGCTTCGTCAATCTGCTCGATGGGGCCGGCGAGGGTGGCGTAAAGCGGGTCATCTTCGCCAGCAGCGGTGGGGTGGTGTACGGCGATCCCGAGGTCATTCCAACGCCGGAGACTGCGCCCAAGATGCCGATCTCACCCTATGGCGTGAGCAAGCTGGCGGGCGAGTACTACCTGCGGGCACTGGCCGCGCTGCGCGGTTTCGAGGGTGTAGCCATGAGGTACGCCAACGTGTTCGGCCCGCGGCAAGACCCGAAGTCCGAAGCCGGGGTAGTATCGATCTTCGTCTCCCGGCTTCTGGAGGAGCAGCCGCTCATCGTCTTTGGCAACGGGCGCCAGACCCGAGACTATGTGTTTGTGAAGGACGTGGCTCGCGCCAATGTGCTGGCCTCCACCCTCCCGATTCCCCGTGATGGCGAGTTCGATGCACCGGCCTTCAATATTGCCACCTCGGTCCAGCGGAACGTTCTGGAGCTGGCGGCGTCGGTGGGAGAGGTCATGCGGCGTGAGCCCCGGATCGAGTTCGCCGAAGCCAGGCCGGGTGAGCTGTTCCGGAGTTCCCTTGATGTATCAAAGGCAAAGAAAGTTCTGGGTTGGTCGCCCCAGTACGTCTTCGAGGATGGGCTGCGGGAGCTGGTGGACTGGTTCAAGAAGGAGGCGAGGTGATCCTTCAAGCCGGCGGTGCTGTACCCCAGTCGTCCCTGGAGCTGGTGCTTTCCTCCAGCCCTGAAACCAAGATCGTGCTGGCCATCCTTACCGTTTTCTCGCTGGTGTCCTGGTTCATCATCATCCTGAAGTGGTGGCAGTTCCGCAAGCTAAATCGCGCGGCTGATCGATTCTTCAAGGAGATGGAGCGCACTACCCGGTTGCAGGAGGCCTACAAATCGGTGATGAAGCTGCCTCCGTCACCCTATAACAGGCTTTTCAGGGAGGCTATCACGTTCTATTCCGAGCTCCGGCCGGGCGCCCTGCGGGAGGAGCGGGATGCCGATAGAAGCTCGCTGTCCATGACTCAGCTCGAGGCTTTGAAAATGGTGCTCGGCAAGGAGGTCGCCGCCGAGCGGGACCTGCTGGGGCATTACATTCCGTGGCTGGCGACCATCGGCTCGGTGGGCCCGCTGCTGGGCCTTACCGGTACCGTCTTCGGGATAATGAGCGCATTCATCGGGATAGCGTCAAAGGGGTCGGGAAATCTTTCAGCGGTGGCGCCGGGTGTGGCTGAGGCGCTGGTGGCCACAGCCGGCGGGCTGCTCGCCGCAATCCCGGCGGTGATCGCCTACAACCTCTTCGTCAATCGGGTCCGGCTGTTCGCGGGCGAGCTCGAGGGATTCGCCAACGAGCTCATCGGGACCATGGCTCGTGAGGGTTTGGTCTAGTGGCAGCCGGATTGGGTGGCGGGCTCGGCAGTCAGCGTGGGGAGCTCCCTCTCATGGCTGACGTGAACGTGACCGCGTTGGTAGATGTCATGTTGGTCATGCTGATTACCTTCATGATCACGGCACCGATGATGCAGGGGGGCGTCGATGTCGAGCTGCCCCGTGCCGAGGCCCGGCCGCTTTCCCCCAAGGAGGGGATGGTGGTTTCGGTGAATCGCAACGGCCGAATCTTCGTCGACCAGACACCGGTGTCCTATTCCGATTTCAGAGTGACGTTCCGCTCCCTGGTAGCCACTCGCAAGCCAGGCGGAGTGTATCTCCAGGCAGACGCGCGTGTGCCCTATGGCCAGGTCGTGCGCGTGCTTGCGATCATCCGGACGGCTGGTGTGCAGAATGTCGGGCTCGTTGCCGCGGAGGAGGAATCGCCGTGAAGTCCCAGCCCAACCAGAGTACGCCGGGCACGTTGGCCGGTCTGGTCGGGACCATTGTGGTTCATGCAGCCGCGGCCATCTTCCTGTTTGCGGCGGTGAAGCCCACGCGCGCATCGCCCCCCTCATATGCCGTCGATCTGGTAGCCGCGCCAGTTCCAACTACGAAGCAGCGGTTGGCCCGCGAAGCGCTGCCCACCCCACCTCCGGAGGAGAAGCCGGCCCCCACTCCCCCGAAGCCGGCGCCTCCCAAAGAAAAGCCTGCGCCGGTTGCGCCCAAGCCTCCGAAGCCGGCCACGACCACGCCGGCCCCCGCACCGGAGCCGGCTCCCGCGGAAAGCGAGCGCGAGCCGGCGCCCCAAACCGCCACGCCGGTGGCGCCGGCTCCAGGCGAGACACCCAGCACGGGAACCGATGTTGCCACGATTAAGACACCGGGTCTGGCGTTTCCGTTTCCGGAGTATCTGCGCAACATCGTGACCCAGGTATATCAGCGGTGGGACCGGGGCTCAGCCAAGCAGAGCAACTTCGCCGAGATCAGTTTCCTGATTTTACGTGACGGATCGGTGCGGGACATCCGTTTCGTGACCCGTTCCGGCAGCTTTGCGTTTGACATCGACGCCCAGGGAGCCATCGAGGCGGCGGGGAACACCCGCGCCTTCGGCCAGCTCCCCGACGGATGGGAGGCTGACGTCCTCCCCGTGAGCTTCTACTTCCAGCCAACCCGATGACAAGATTTTTCTTTCTGTTCGTTTCCGGGCTCGCGGCCGCCGGCAGCCTGTTGGCTCAGGACACAACCCGCGCGGATGAGGGGGTGCGTGTCGGCGTGGACTACCGCCCCGGAGTGAGACCGGGGCTCGTCGTGCTGCCGGGCGCGGGCATGGATTCAGCGCGCGCCATTGTCCGGCGCGATCTCGACTACAGCAACCGTTTCGAGATGATCGTGGTGGCCGACGGTGGGACCGAGGAGGGCGGCCCGGTCAACTACGAGCTTTACAAAGGACTGGGAGCCGAGTTTGCCGTGGAGCTGAGTCAGGCTGCCGGTGGGGTCACGGCCCGGCTGCATGATGTGAGCGCGGGGCGCCTCCGAAATCAGCAGACGGTGCCATTGCCCGCGGGACCTGATTCGCGGCTCGAAGTCCACCGGCTGGCCGACGAAATTACCCGGTGGGCCAGTGGAACAGCGGGTGCCGCCGCCAGCCGGATGCTGTTTGTGTCCGGCGGCCGCGTGTACCGAGCGGACAGTGATGGGCACGACCTAACGCCCCTGACTCCCGGGGGGCAGACCGCTCTCTCCCCGGCGTGGTCCCCCGATGGACAACGGATCGGCTTTACCCAGCTCGGCGAGGGACGCGGTGGCATCGCGGTGCAGACTCTCTCGGGAGGTGCGGCGTTTCTGGCACCGGGCTCGCAGACGGCCCTCAATATTACGCCTGCGTTTTCCCCCGACGGCCGTACGCTGGCGTTCGCGCACTCTGACGAACGCGGGACGGACATCTATACGGCCAACGTGACCGAACGGTGTTGCGCTCAACGCTTGACCGTGGGACGCTACGCGGACAATTTATCCCCAACGTTTTCGCCAGATGGGCGGCGCATTGCGTTCATCTCGACGCGTGCCGGACCGCCCCAGTTATATGTGATGGCTGCGGACGGAACCGATCAGGAGCTACTGGCGCCATTCGATTACGGCGCCACCGGAAGTTCGAATGCTCCCGAATGGTCTCCGGACGGAGCCAGCGTCGTATTCCACCGTGAGGTCTCCGGCAGCCCCCAGATTTTTCTGGTCGACGTATCGGGCCGTCGGGTGCGACAGCTCACTTCATCGGGCCGGAACGAAGACCCAACCTGGGCGCCCGACAGCCGCCATGTCGCATTCGTCTCCGACCGGAGCGGCCGGCGTCAGATCTGGATCGTCGACATAGACACCGGCCGGGTGAGGCAGCTGGCAACTCCAGGCGCTGCTCGGCTTCCGTCGTGGTCACGCCGCCTTGGGCGGGCCACCCTTGTTCCCAACCCATAATTCCGGAGTGATGATGCGTGCACCATCTCTGCTGATGCTCCTGGCCACCGCTGCATTTGCCTTTGCCTGCGGGGGCAGTCCGGCCCCGGAGGAACCCGCTCCCGAGCCGGCCCCCGTCGCGGAGCCAGCTCCGGAGACCGCGCCGGTCGACGACAGCGCCGATAGGGAGCGCATCGAGCGGGAGCGGATGGCCCGAGAGGCTGCCGAGCGCTCGCGCGCGGTCACCGGTGACCTGGCTGCCATGATCAATTTCGACTATGACCAGTCTTCTGTACGGCAGGCCGATCAAGGCACGCTGGACCGCAAGGCGGCGATCCTCCAGGCCAATCCCAATGTAAAGCTGCGCATCAGTGGCCACGCCGACGAGCGGGGGTCTGACGAGTACAACCTGGCGTTGGCCAACCGCCGTGCCGCCGCCGCCAAGCGCTATCTGGAAAACAAGGGCATCGACGGCTCCCGGCTGGAAGTAATCGCTTATGGCGAGGAGCGTCCGCTCAACCCCGGCACCGATGAGAGCGCCTTTGCCCAGAACCGCCGGGACGAATTCGAGGTCACGTCCGGCGGCGATAACCTCGTCGCTCCGCAGTGAAACGGGCACGCTGGGTTCCCCGCTCCCTGTTTCTCGGGGCCGGGGTCATGGCCGGCCTCAGTGGGTGCGTGACCAAGGGCGACGTGCAGCAGGTTCAGGATGACATTGCCCTGTTCAAGGCAGAGACCGCGCGACGCGACTCGGCTCGCGCGGCCCAGCTCACCCAGGTGATCCAGCTGCAGCAGCGGGTCATGGATTCGCTCACCACCAGCCGGACGGCCGTGGGTCAGCTCCGGGGCGACCTGGCGAGCGATCTCTACAACATCCAGCAACAGCTGGTGCAGTTGCAGGAGCTGACCGGCCAGAGCCAGCAACGGCTCAGCGAGTTGCGTACCCAGCTGGAGGCCAGGGGCGAACAGATATCGTCCGCCGCGCCGGGTGACACCTCCGGGCAGGTCACCACTACCTCTTCCGCCTCCGCCGACCAGATGTACGAAGCCTCGCTGGCACAGCTGCGGCGGGGGAGCACGTCGACGGCGCGCCAGGGTCTGCGTGAGATGCTGCGGACGTACCCCACCAGCGAGCGGGCCGGGGATGCGCTCTATTTCATCGGGCAAAGCTTTGCCGCGGAGAATCCCGACTCGGCAGCGGCGTACTACGATCAGGTGGTGCAGAGATACCCCGCATCCAGCCGGGCCGGCTCGGCGCTCTACAACCTCGGGCTGGTGGCCGAGCGGCGCAAAGAGACCAGAAAAGCCAGGGAGGCCTACCAGCGGGTGGTCCAGAAATATCCCCAATCCGACGAAGCGGCCCTGGCTCGCGACCGACTGAAGGCGCTCGGGCGGTAAGCCCCGGGCGTCTTCCGCCTTATGACCGGCTCCCCTCAGGAAATGCCTTTCCTCGATCACCTCGAGGAACTGCGCTCCCGCATACTCCGGTCTCTCGGTGCCGTGATTTTGGGTTCTGCCGCTGGCCTGTGGGCCGTCCAGCACTTTCAGCTCGTCAACCTCCTGAAGCGACCGATTGCGCCGTACCTGACCGACGGCAAGCTGGTGGTACTCAGCCCCACCGAGCCGGTCATGATCGTCTTCAAGCTCGGCTTCCTGGTGGGGCTGGTGCTGGCGTCGCCTATCATATTGTGGCAGCTGTGGGCCTTTCTGGCGCCGGCCCTGTATGCCCGGGAAAAGAAGGCGCTGGTGCCCTCTCTGTTCGTGGGGCTGCTCCTTTTCATGACCGGCGCCGCGCTCGCCTATCTGGTAGTGGTGCCTCAGGCTTTACGGGTCCTTTTCAGCTTTCAGACTGAAGCCATCGCGCCGTTCATCACCTATGACAAGTACTTCAGTTTCGTGATGCAGGTGACTCTCGCGCTCGGCATTTCCTTCGAGCTGCCGCTGGTGATCATCATACTCTCGTGGCTGGGGGTGATCGGGCCGGCTGAGCTCAAGCGCTTCCGCCGCTTTGCCGTAGTCGGAGCGTTTCTGGCAGGAGCGGTGTTATCCCCGGGCGCAGACCTGCTGTCGATGCTGATGATGACGGTACCGCTCCTGTTTCTCTACGAGGTTGGCTATGCCGGCTCTGTGGTTATCAGCCGGAGGCGCTCCGCCAAACAGCCGCTCGCCGGCGGCACTATCGGGCTTTTCCTGTTGCTTTGTTTCGGGGCTGCCTCAGCCGAAGCCCAGGAACGCCCCCGCCAGCGTAGACCACCGGCCCAAGCCGACTCGCTCCGGGATTCCACCCGCCTGGACCGGGACTCGCTCGGGGGGCGTGCGGGCCAGACGCTCGACACCGCAACGGCCCGTAGGCTGGGGCTTCCTACAGCGCCCTCCCGCAGCTTTGCTCCGGCGGATTCCGTCTTGAGCGAGCTCCTGGGACGCTCCGGCTACCAGGCCACCCGGTATCGGGCCGACTCGGCAACGGTTTTCATGCAGGATCAGCGGGTACGTCTGGAAGGGAAAGCTCTAACCGAGCGGCGTGGCTCCACTCTCGAGGCGGATACCATCACCTACCGCAGCGCGAGCTGCCTGCTAGATGCCTCGGGAGATCCCAAGCTGTTCGACCGGGGCCAGGTACTGGTGGGCGAGCAGATTCGCTACGACACCTGCGTGCGGCGCGGCGTGATCAGCGAGGCTCTAACGAACTTTACGGAAGGCTCGACCGTCTGGTTCCTCCGGGGAGATGTTTCCCAGGATTCCAGCTCCAACCGGATATACGCCGCGTCCAGCGAGATCACGAGTTGTGATCTCCCGATCCCGCATTACTACTTCGCCGCCCGACAGGTAAAGTGGGTTTCGCGAAACGTGCTGGTGGCGCGACCGGTGGTGCTCTACGTTCGGGACGTTCCGATTCTCTGGCTGCCTTTCATCTTTCAGGACATGCGCCCCGGCCGCCATTCGGGGATCCTCATCCCGCAGTTCGGCTTCAACGACCTCGTCAGACCCAACCGATCCTACAACCGTCAGATCAGCAACATCGGCTACTACTGGGCGCCCAGCGATTATCTGGATTTCACCGGGCGCCTTGACTGGTACTCCAATCGATATGTTCAGTATGGAATCGGCGGCCAATACAACTGGCTCAACCGCTTCGTGAGCGGCTCGGTGGCTTTCAGCAAGCAACAGCAGACCGGAGGCTCCTCTTCGACCTCGATCAACTGGGATCACCAGCAGACGTTCGACTTGTCGACCAGCCTGAGCCTTGACCTCAACTATGCGAGCAACACTTCGGTTATCCGGCGCAACGCTATCGATCCGTTGCTCAACACGCAGCAGATCACGAGCTCGTTGAACTTCTCCAAGCGCTACGGGTGGGGAACGGTAACCCTGGGTGGCAACCGCAGGCAGAGTCTGTCGGACGGAAGTGTACAGCAGTTGCTGCCGGCACTAACTATCTCCCCGGCCTCGATTGCCCTTGGGTCGAACATTACCTGGTCGCCCGGCCTGAGCTTCACCAACAACACCACTTCCCGCACGCCACTGAGTCCGCTGGTGCAGGTGCTCCCCGGCGGCGTGGTCGACACGATCGACCAGACCGGCGGCAGCCGGGTGACCGCTTTCAACTTCGACACACCGCTAAGGTTCGGGGCCTTTAACTGGCAGAACTCGGTGCGGGTTACGGATGAGACGAACAGCGGCCGCGATTCGATCCGGTTCCTGGCGGATGATCCCGGTACAGCCGATCCGTCGGATTCGCTGACTGTTACCCGCTACTTTCTCGGCGACTTCTCCACCGGTATCGACTGGGACACCGGAATTAACCTTCCGGTTCTCTTTCGCGGTTCCTGGAAGCTCCAGCCGGTGGTAGGGGTTGCCAACACCACCAGCGGGCCCTTTGCGCTGCGTAACCGGAATACCGGCGGCGCCTTCGTGCGACAGGGTAAGCGATTCCGATTTGCCGCCACTGCTTCGCCCACCTTGTTTGCCTTCTATCCCGGCCTGGGTCTGGCCAGCCGTGTCAGGCACAGCCTATCGCCCATCCTGAGCTGGAACTACTCGCCCGCGGCTAATGTCTCTGAAGATTATGCCCGCGCCCTGGCTGTTCAGGGGCAGCCACTCCAGCTACGAAGCGACGCCACTCAGACGGTCAGTCTCGGACTCTCCCAGACTTTCGAAGCCAAAGCCAGGGCACCAGCCGGCGACTCCGCCGCCACCGACGCACGGAAATTCCGGGTGCTGAGCATCAACACGAGTCCGATAAGCTACGATCTGGAACAGGCCAAGAAGCCGGGACGAACCGGCTGGGTAACCGAGACGGTAACCAACTCATTTCTGAGCGATCTGCTTCCGCAGTTCACACTTAGTCTGACCCATGATCTCTGGGAGGGGGTAGCCGGGCTCGATACCTCCGACTTCGACCCCTTTCTCAGCAGCGTGAGCGCCAGCTTTGCCATCTCGGGCAATACGTTGCGCGGCATCGGTTCCATCTTTGGGCTGGGTGGGAACGCCCCGCGGACCGACTCGGACCGGGTGCCCACATCTTACGTAGCCGATGCAGGTCGCAGACAAAACTCGTTCTATAACAACGGGCAGGTGCCTTTTTCCAGTGGCGGACGCAGCTTCTCGGCTAACTTCAACTACACGCTGTCCCGTAGTCGCGCGGTCCCGGGCGTAATCGGGAATGACCAACAGAGCCTCGGATTCAGCACCGGCTTTTCGCCAACGCCGTTCTGGTCGCTGTCATGGTCCTCCCAGTTCAACATCACCGACAGCAAGTTCGAATCGCAGGTGGTCAGGTTGGAGCGGGAACTGCACGAGTGGCGAGCCGGCTTCAACTTCGTACGCAATGCAAACGGCAATTTCGCATTCTACTTTTCGATCCACCTCTCCGATCTGCCGGACCTGAAGTTCGACTACAATCAGACGACCTTCGAGGAATAACGTGTCCCCGGCAGGTGACAGGAGGCGGCGAGGTGGGAAGCGCGTAAAGGGTTACCAGCGGCAGGAGCCTTGGGCTGTGCTGCCTGCCTCTGTGGCACGCGATCTGCCAAGCGTGCCGCCATCTCTCTCTGGAGAATATGTATGCGCAGCTGGTGGACGCCGGTCTTTCTTGGGTTGATCGCCGCATGCTCATCCGATCGGAATTCTCCCGCGATTCCACCCGATGTTCCGGCCAACCTCACCAGCACCACGCTGGACCGGGCAGTGGCCCTTTCGTGGTCGGACAACGCCTATACTGCTGATCCGGCCAACTTCGAGAGTTATGGGGTCTACAGTACGACCTATGACTTCGACAACGATCTCTGCGGCGGCAGTTGGGCGCTGGAGGGGACTACTGTCGCGCCGGAGTTTGTTGTCGGTGCTCTGACCAACGGGGTTTCCCGCTGCTTTTCTGTGACGGCCCGGTCGGTAGAGGGCGCCGAAAGCGCCCGCTCTCAGGTACGAGCCGACACTCCCCGGCCTGACAGCCGGAACGTCGCGCTCAACGTGCTCCCCTCGCAGGACGCTGGGAGCGGCTTTCGTTTCTGGGACGACCTCAACAACGACCAGGAGGTTCAGGACAACGAGCTCGGGCTGGTACGGCCGGGCTCGGCCGCGGGAATCGACTTTGTTGTCGAGCGGGACCTTGAGGGCTCGGTGTTTCTGGCGCCGGTGCGGCCTGGAACCGGCGTCGAGTTTTACAGCGAAGTTCCCGTGGGCGATCTGACCAGCGTGAACTTTGCCCCCTGCATACCCGACTCCAGTCCGGACGCCTGCGCTCCTTACGCCACTTCGTCTATCGAGGCATCACCCGGATTCGGGTATGTGTTCGAGACCGATGGCGGCGACGGGTTCGTAAGATACGGGGCGGTGCGGGTGACTCATGTCGGGCCCACGCTGGTTATTCTGGACTGGGCGTTCCAGACCGATCGGGGAAACCCTGAGCTGCTGGTGGGGAAGAACACTCCGACGCCTTGAATGCGGTGGCCTGCCGCGGGGGGTTGAATCGCCGCGCTCACGCTGGCAACTTCGGGCGATGCCCCCCACAGCCTGCGTTCTGGATGGACGATCTCTCACGGTCGAGGATGTGGTTCGAGTTGCCCGGAATGCGTCAGTGCAGGTTACGCTCGAGCCCGCGGCTCGTCGCGCCTTGGTGGAGAGCCGGCGGCTGGTAGACCGGGCGATCCAGTCGAACCAGACGATCTACGGGATCAACACCGGGTTCGGCAAGCTCGCCAACGTTCGAATACCTCCCGATCAACTCGATCAGCTCCAGACCAATCTTATTCGCAGCCATGCAGCCGGTGTGGGAAGTCCGCTCCCCCTGGCTGTGGTGCGCGCGGTCATGCTCCTTAGGGCCAACGTGCTTCTTCGCCCAACCAGCGGTGTCCGTCCCGAGTTGGCAGAAGCCCTCGTGGCCATGCTCAATGCCGGTGTGCTTCCGCTGGTGCCGGAGCAGGGAAGCGTGGGAGCAAGCGGAGATCTGGCCCCGTTGAGTCACATCGGGCTGGCCCTGATGGGAGAGGGGCAGGTGATCACCGACGGTGGCAGGGTCGCCTCCGCTGCCGATGGACTCTCCGCCGCGGGGATCACACCCTATCGTTTTGGTCCTAAAGAGGGCATTGCGTTCATCAACGGGACTCAGGCTCAGACCGCGCTACTGGCTCTGATGGTGTACGACGCCAAGGTACTCTGGCGAACCGCGGTAGGCGCTGCGGCAATGAGTCTGGAGGCGCTCAGGGGTACCCCGACGCCGCTGGATGCGCGCATACACGAGGCCCGGCCGCATCAAGGTCAGGTCATGGCAGCAGAGCTGATGCGAGCGCTGCTCGAGCACAGCGAGATCCGCGAGTCGCACCGCGAAAACGATCCGCGAGTTCAGGATGCCTACAGCCTCCGCTGCGCTCCACAAGTACTCGGGTCCGTCGCCGACGCCATCCGCTTCGCCGAAGAAACGGTTAGAGTCGAGCTGAACTCCTCTACCGACAATCCGCTGGTGTTCGAGAATGGTGACGTGATCTCGGGCGGAAACTTTCATGGGCAACCAGTGGCCCAGGCTCTGGACATCCTGGCGCTCACCTTGACCACTCTTCAGGCGATCGCCGAGCGCCGGGTGGAGCGCCTGGTAAATCCGGACCTTTCGCAGGGACTTCCAGCTTTCCTTACCCAGGACCCGGGGCTGTGCTCCGGTCTTATGATGGTTCAGATCACGGCCGCGTCCCTGGTGGCCGAGTCGCGATCCCTGGCCATGCCCGCCAGCATCGGCTCGATTCCCACCGATGCCAATCAGGAAGATTTCGTCCCCATGGGCATGGCGGCGGCTTACAAGGCCGGCCGGATTCTGACCAACGCGCAACGCGTGGTAGCTGCCGAGCTGCTCTGTGCGGCCCAGGGGCTGGAGTTTCTCCGGCCACTGGTCCCCGGCCGCGGAGTGGCGGCTCTATACCGCGCTCTCCGGGAGCTGAGGCCCCCGGTGGCTCCGCTGACAGCGGATCGGCCACCGGGCCCCGACCTGGAGCGAGTGGCACGCGCCGTCGCCGAGGGCGAGCTGGACCCGCTTCCCGGCCGCTTGCTGCCCCTCTGACGGCCCGGTATCTTTCGCTCACTCCGACTCTTATCCCCCGGTACCCCTTCTCAGCCCGAGCCGCATGAATCTTGAAAAACTGAAAGACACGGCGCGCAAGCTGGAACAAAAGGAGGACTGGCGAAAAGCGATAGAAGTCTACCTCAAAGCCATTCAGCAGGCCGAGTCAGGAGCAGAGAGCACCCCGGACCTTTCCCTCTACAATCGGGTCGGCGACCTCTATCTTAAAATCAACGATACGGCCGAGGCGGTGCGCTCCTACGAGCGGGCGGTAGACCTATACGCAGATCAGGGATTCTTCAACAACGCCATCGCACTCTGCGGCAAGATCCTGCGGGTGAACCCGGGACGGACGCAGACATACCTGAAGCTCTCTCAACTCCATGCCCGTAAAAACGTAGTCATCGAGTCCAAGCGAAATCTGATCGAATTTCTCGAGCGGATGAATGCGCTGGGGCAGCTGGACCAGGCATTTCAGGCGGTAAAGTTGTTCGCCGACCAGTTCTCCGGCAGCCAGGAGATTCGGAGTATGCTGGTGGAGCTGCTGCGAGCGACTTCCAGAGAAGATGAGGCGCGGGAGCAGCTCGAGAAAATGGCCGAGGACCTCGAGGCCATGGGGGACAAGGCGGGTGCAAGGAAGGCGCGTGAGCGGCTCAGCACCGCCGCGGCCGAAACCGTGGAGCTCTCTCCCCCGCCCGCTCCGGCCCAGCCTGTGCCTAAAGCCGGACCCTCACGCGGTGACTTGATTTTTTTGGACACCGGAATGGACCTGGGCACGCCGTCTCCAGCGGCCCGTACCCGTGAAAGCGAGCCAGCCCTCCCCACACAACCTCCGGCGCCGGCACGGGAACCTCCGCCGCCACCGTCGACGATTGCCGATATAGAAACCGAGACTTTGCTCCAGGATGCCGGTCTGGCACCGCCGCAGGACCCCATGAACGACCTGATCATCGATTCCCTGGTGGCGGAAGAGACGACCCCCGAGGAGCTCTCGAGCAATCTCGACCTGGATTCGCCGCTCGAGATTCAGCGGCAGGAGCCGCCCGATCTTGGCTTCGAGGCTGTCCCACTGGAGGGCATAGAGGGAACCTCGTTCGGCGAGCTGGGTGATCCTGCCGGTGGAGGGTCACTGGACTTTTCTCAGGACATGATCGTGTCTTTCCAGGACAACGAGATCGTCCTGGATGTACCTCCGGAACCGGACACGGCGCCCGACCCGGACCAGGCTATCGACACCTCGGCCCTCATGGACGGGCTCCCGCTGATAGGTGAGGAAGAGGCAGATAGCCCCACGCTCGCGGATCTAGAGGATCGGGTACTGGACGACCCGGAAAATCCGGATGTTCACCTGGCTATGGCCGAGGGGTTGCTTGCCGCAGGTGAGACCACCAGCCGAGTCGAGGAAGAGTTGCAGCTGGCGCTGGCGGGCTATGAGGATCGCGAGGATTGGGTTCGCGCAGCCGAGATGGCCGATCGTCTGGTCGAGCTGACTCCCGACAGCGTGAGTCACCACCAGAAGCGCGTGGAGCTCGCTTACCGCGCCGGAGATCGCGGACCGTTGCTGGAGGCTTATCTGGGTCTGGGCGACGCGTTGGCGAAATCGGGTGCGCTGGACAAGGCCATTGCGGTCTACGGCAGAGTGATCGAGCACGATCCAAAGCACGTGCGTGCCGCCGCCGCGCTTGCGCGTTTGGCCGAGTCGGCGCCGTCAGAGCCCGAAGCAGTTACCGAGATGCCTAAAGCACCACCCGCTGCCGCGGCTCCAACCTCGACTCCTGCGACAGTGGCACCGGCGCCGCCGTCCGGGCAGCCGCAGGCACCGCCACCGGCTCCAACCTTCGCGGCTCCCGCTCCGGTTGCGCCCCCAAAAACGCCATCCCAACCCCCCGTACCGACCGCTCCCCGGCGGGCCGCGGCCGAGTCCACCGGAGAATTCGTGGACCTCGGCTCGATGGTGTTCGAGGACGAGAACCGCCGCGACACCCGCATGCGGGTTAACCGGCGCGAGCCCCAGGACCAGGACGAGCAGCGCGAGTTTCATGAGATTCTAGAGCAGTTCAAGCGGGGCATCGACCAGAATCTGGATTCGGAAGACTACGAGGCCCACTATGACCTCGGCGTGGCCTTCAAGGAGATGGGCCTGCTCGATGAAGCCATCTCGGAGTTCCAGAAGGCACTTCGCGCTCCCGAGGGACGGCTCCGGACCTCGGAGGCATTGGGCATGGCGTTCTTCGAGAAAGGGCAGTATGGGGTCTGCGAGTCCATCCTGCGGCGGGCGGTGGACAGTCTTCCGGAGACCGACGATGCCAAGATTGGCCTGTTGTACTGGATGGGTAGATCGGCCGAAGCGCTGGGGAAGGAGTCCGATGCAATCACAAGTTATGAGCGCGCTCTGGTGGTTGACATCAGCTTCATGGATCTCAGCAAACGGGTTCAGCGCCTGACCGCGGCCCGTCGCCAATGAGCTCGCAGACCGCGCCGATCTCGCTGGCCGACCTGCAAAGCGGCATTCGGCCCCGCCTGGAACGGGTACAGCAGGAGCTTCGCCGAATCGTGGAAGCCGATTTCGGACTGATAACCGAAGTCAATACCCACCTGTTCCAGATGCAAGGAAAGATGTTCCGGCCGACTCTGCTGCTGCTGGCCGAGGAAGCCACCGGCGGCCAGGACAACCGGGCGACTACCCTGGCGGCGGTGGTCGAGCTGATTCACCTCGCCACTCTGGTACACGACGACTCGGTGGACCACTCTGTGCTCCGCCGGGGAATGCCGACGATCAATTCACTGTTCAGTCATCAGATCTCGGTTATCATGGGTGACTACTTGTACTCGCGCGCCGTGATTGAGCTGGTGGGGCTCAACGATCTGGAGCCGCTCCGTGTCCTGAGCCGGGTGACCAATGACATGACCGTGGGCGAAATGCGACAGCTGCTGGCGCACGACCCGCTGGGGTTTTCCGAGGAACAGTACGACCTGCTGATTCAAGCCAAGACCGCTTCGCTGGTTTCCGGCGCGTGTGAGATCGGTGCGCTCAGGGCCAGCGGCGAGGAGCGTGGAGCGCTACGGCGCTTCGGGGGGGCGCTGGGAATGGCCTTTCAGATAGTGGACGATCTGCTCGACTACACCGAGGACGCTTCGGTGACCGGAAAACCGTTCGGTTCGGATCTGAGAGAGCACAAGGTGACACTGCCGCTCATCGCGGCTCTACCCCGAATGGATGACCCGGCGCGTCGTGGTGTCTCCCGGCTTCTCCAGACGCCCGAGCCAAGCGATTCTCAAATTGCCGAGGTGATCATGACCGTCAGCCGTGTGGGGGGGCTCGACTATGCCCGGGAACGGGCGCAGCGCCTGGCCCAGTTGGCCGAGGGCGAGCTCGACCTCCTCCAGCCATCTGTCGCGCGTGAGGCCCTACGAGCCAGCATCACGTACGTCATCGATCGCCGACGCTGATGCCGAGCGGCCCACGCCGTCCCGGGTTCTACCTGGGAGTGCTTATCGCGGGGTTCGTCGCCGGTGGCGGGCTCAACGCGCTGGTGCGGCAAACCCTGCCCGAGAGTGCCGCCCGGACCTTCTTCACCAATACCTGGACCGCCACCTTCGGGCCTGTCTCCGCCGATCTTCTGGTGGTATCCTTCACTCTGGGGCCGGTCGGGCTGCACGTCTCGCTCCTCAGCCTGCTCGGGGTTCTGGTGGCGTATCTGATCGCGCGTTCGCTCTTCTAGGAGGTCCTGTGGGAAACCTCGGCTTTACTGAAATCATGGTCATCCTGCTGGTGGTGCTGCTCCTCTTTGGCGCCAAGCGGCTGCCGGAGGTGGGCGCGTCCATCGGGAAGGGCATTCGGGAGTTCAAGCGCAGCATCACCGATACCCAGGACGCGATCATGAGCAACGAGGAGCAGCGCGGCAATCTTCCGCCCCGCCAGGCGGATGCAGCCCAGCCGGCACCTCCAGTGGGCGAGCCCAAGCGGCTGTCGCAGTAGAGGTGGGAAGGCGCAAAGGCGGCAGATAAGAAGGCGGAAAGGGCGGAATCAGAAGGCGACGTAAGCCTTTACCTTTCGCTATTACCGCCTCTTCCCCCCTATAGCGCCGAGCTCGGATCCTGGGCCGGCCCGCTCTGCAACACCTTGTCCCGGTTGTCCACGATTTTGGCGGCACTTTGGAGCGCCGCGAGGTAGCTTCGGACCCGCTCCTGGCGAGCCGCGCTGATGGCACGGGCTCGGTACTGGTCGAGCTCTTTCACAAACTTGCTGGAGTCGGCCTTGGTATGGGCGACGGTCTGGAGCACATAGAGGCCATCCTCAGTATCCAGTATGCCGCTCCGCTGCCCGGCCTCCAGCCCAAAGGCCGCACCAACCACCATGGGGCTGGTCAGAGGGGGGTTGACCCGGCTGAAGGGCCCGAACTCCCGATGAGGCAGTTTCATGGCCTCGGCTGCCTGCTCCAGGGTACTCCCCTCGCCCACCCGCTTCAGGTATTGCGCGGCTATTTGACGGGCGATAGTCCATTTCTTCTTCTCTCGAGCGGCATGCTCGACCGCGGGCCGGATCTCCGCTAATGTCGGAAGCCTGGCGGGGCGCAGACTGTCCAGCCGGAAGAGATAATATGCGAAAGGCGTCTCGATGACCGGACTGGAGGCACCGGGCTTTGCCCCCCCAAAAGCCCAGACCGCTGCATCCGGAACGACATAGTTACCGAGTTGAACCTTGGTCCCTTCCTGCACCGGCCCCGATTTGCCCACGCGAAGCTTGAGTGCGCGCGACACCGTGTCCAACGCAGCTGGATCCGCACGCTCCGCGCCCAGGGTTTCGAGACTGTCGGCCTGCGCGTCGAGCTGATCCCGATGGCTTCCCGTCACCTCGATCGGAAACAGGATGTGGCGACCCTTGGCTTTGTTGCCCTTCCGGCTGGTGATCTCGATCAAGTGATACCCGAACTGTGAGAGCACCGGCCGGGAAACGGTCTTCAACGGCAGGGCGAAAGCGGCTGAGTCGAAAGCGGGGTCCATAGCGCCCCTGGTCCACTCATCGAGGTCGCCTCCCTTGGTGGCTGTGGCACTGTCGGCCGACTCACGGATGGCCACGTCGGCGAACGGGGCGCCGCCCACGATCTCCTGGCGAGCAGAGTCCGCCAGCGCTCGGGTGGCGGTGGTGTCGGCGGCAGTGGTCAGGCGGGGAAGGGCGACGAAGCTGAGATACGCTGTCTGGGGCTGCTTGAGCTCGTCGGTATTCGCTTTGTAGTAAGCCTCAGCCTCTGCGTTGGTAATCTTTACGGCCGAGTCGGCGACAACTGCACGCGGAACGATGGCTGTGAGCCCAATCTTGACGGTCTCGTTTTCATCCCGGTACTGCTCCCAGAGTGCCGCGTCCGAAAGGAAGACGTCGGCAGTTACCACGCGCAGAAGCTTGGCCCGCTGCAGCTCCTCACGGTACTGAGCCTCCAAACCCGGCAAATAGGACTGGGCTACGCTGGACGTGAGCCAACGCTGGTACTTGGCGAGATCGAACTGGCTATCAGTCTGGAATTCGGGGACGTTCTGGAAGTCAGCCAGGGGGGAGCTTCGAATGGCCTGGACGATCTCGTCCTCGGTCACCCGGATGCCCCGGCGCCGGTACTCGGCTGCCAGAACGCTGTTCTGGACGATCTGGTCCCAGACCTGATCCCGCACCTGCTGGTAGTCCTCGAGGCCCATGCTGCCCGGGGTCTGCTGTTGCCGGGCATCGATGGACTGCTGCACGATGGACTGATAAGTGCGAGCATCGATGCTCTGGCCATTCACCTTCCCGACCGAGGTATTGGTGAGCAGCCCGGTGCCGCCGGTGATGCCGCTGAGATCGAGAACCAGCCAGGCAAAGAACGTGATGGCGACCACCACCATGATGGGTTTGGCCGCATTACGGAAAGCTTGCATCATAGAAAATTCGGGACTCCAACCCGGGAGATTCTGAAGCACGAAGCTTAAGTTCGCTGACACAGAACCTCAAGGCGCCACTCCGGTTAGCAGTTGACACGCCGGGGGTCGGCCACTAATCTCACCCTACTCTCCGGAGCGGCGCACACCATACTATCCCCAGCGATCTGACCCCGACTACCGGATCCGATGGCCACAAGCGAAATCGAGAAATTAGAGCGCCGGTACGCCGAGAATCCGCACGGACTGACCTTCGCGCCGCTCGCCGAAATCCACCGCAAGAATGGAGATGTCGCCCGAGCGCTCGAGCTTTTGACTGCGGGGTTGGAACTTCACCCCAATTACATCCCCGCCAGCATCGTGTTGGGCCGTTGTCACCAGGATTTGACCGACCTTCCGTCTGCCGAAGCGGCGTTCGCTCACGTGCTGCGGCTGGATGACGAGAACGTCATCGCGCTGAAGTCTCTCGCCGACATAAACGAGCGCCTGGAGCGCTATGAAGAGGCGGAAGGATGGCTGCGCCGCCTGGTGTCCGTGGATCGAAGCAACGAGGACGCCAAAGAGCAGCTGCGCCGGGTCGAGGCTGCCAGGCAGAGCGAAGCCCCGGAGTCGCCGACGCCTGCACCGGTGCTGGAGATGATTGACCTTTCGCCCCAACCGGCGGTGGCAGACGAGCAGCCGGCTGCCAAGAGCGAAGAGCCGGAGGTTGCTTCACCCGAGCTGCTTCCGGTGGAGATCGCCGCTCTGGATCTCAGCCAAGAGCCAGAGTCGAGGGAAGATCCGGAGGAGGCTGTTCCGCAGGCCAATCGCGGTGGCCCCGCGCCGGTTCCCGAGGTCGCAGCTTCTGGGGCGGATATCGAGACCAGAACACCTTTGGCAACCCTACCAGATGAGAGCGTGGCCGGGGTTGTCCTACCGGCGGCGGAAGGTTCGGCTCCACCTCTCACCCAGGAGCCTCTTCCGGCGGTAGAAACCATAGCGCCGTTGCCTGGCTTGATCAGCGCCGAGTTCCAGCCCCCACTGGAGGCGACCGGAGGGCTCGGCGTGGAGACCAGCGAAGAGGTAGTGCTGGAGGTATCCGGCAACCCGGAGTTTCGGGTACCCGATGCGTCGGAAGATCTCAAGGCGCTGGCCGCGCGGCCGAGTCCGCCTTCCCCGAGCGAACCGGTCAAGCCGCCGGAAGCGGCTCCCAGCTTGGCGGAGCGCACCCCGGAAGTCCCGAGCGAGCCGGAATTCGTAGTGACCGAGACGATGGCCGAGGTTCTGGCGCAGCAGGGACATGCCGGCGACGCGCTCCGGGTGTACCGAGAGCTTGCCCGCCGGAGTGGCGGAGATGCTCAGCTCGAGTCCCGAATGCGGGAGCTGGAGGCTGCCCTAACCCAGCAGCAGGAGCGGCAGTCATATCTTGCCCGTGACACCAACGGCCAGTCGGTCGGCGCTTTCTTCACCACACTGCTGGCTGCCCGCCCCCCTGCTGCAACAGGCGTTGCTGGTGGCCAGAACGGGGGCTTTCAGGCCTTGGGCTTCGGCGGAGAGGGTGAGGAGAAGAAATCCGACCCGGCAGTGTCGTTCGATGATTTCTTCGGCTCCGCTACCGATCGATCGTCGTCG
Source organism: Gemmatimonadales bacterium (assembly GCA_013813435.1). Taxonomy (GTDB): domain Bacteria; phylum Gemmatimonadota; class Gemmatimonadetes; order Gemmatimonadales; family GWC2-71-9; genus CAVVWJ01. Next base: position 11,775 of record JACCRS010000088.1, on the reverse strand, counting down.
CTGCCGCAGGGGAAATCCGATCCTGGGAAGGACGATCTGGACCAATTCCAGTCCTGGTTGCAGAACCTGAAGCGCTGAATGCGCATCGCGGTGCTCAACGGCCCCAATCTGAACCTGCTGGGGCAGCGGGAGCCGGAGGTCTACGGGCGAACCAGTCTCAATGAGATCGAGTCCATGGTCCGGGAGGCAGCCCGGCCTATGGGCGCGGAAATCCAGTGGTTTCAGACCAATCACGAAGGAGCGCTGGTCGAGGCGGTACAAGGTCTTCAGGATCGAGCGGACGGTGCGCTGATCAATGCCGCCGCTTTCACTCACTCGAGCCTGGCCCTCCGTGACGCGCTGCTCGCCGTCCGTATCCCTTTCGTCGAGCTGCATCTTTCGAACATCTTCGCGCGCGAGCCGGAGCGGCGGCATTCGGTGATCGCGGATCTGGCTGTCGGCATGGTTACCGGGTTCGGCGCTCAGAGCTACGTGCTGGCCCTTCAGGCGCTGGTGGGCCGGCTGCGTGCCGCCTGACCGGCGGGCGGAGCGCCAGGTGGCCCTCAGGGTTGCTGCGGAAGCCGAAGGGCTGGATGGGCTGCTGGTAACCCACCTGCCGAACATTCGGTACCTTACCGGCTTTACCGGCTCCGCCGCACTGCTGCTGATCCGCACAGACGCGACGATCCTGATCTCTGACTTTCGATACGCGGCGCAGGCTCCGTCCGAAATCGGTGCCGCAGCGGTGGTGGAGATAGATCAGCGGAGTGTGTGGGAGAGACTGGGCCGGCTGCTCGCCGCACGGCCGATAGGGATTCTCGGCATCGAGTCGCACTCGCTTACAGTGCGAGACGCGGAGCGGGTCAGCAGCCTCACTCGAGGACGCGTGATACCGACACGCGAGCTGGTGGAATGCCTCCGCGCGGTAAAATCTCCCGAGGAGGTTGCCGCTATTCGAGCCGCGGCCGCGCTGGCTCAGGAGGCCCTTGCCGAGGTGCTGCCCGGCGTCCGGGCCGGCCGGACAGAGCTAGAGATTGGTGCGGCGCTGGAGGGTGCGCTGCGGCGGCGAGGAAGCGAGTGGCACCCATTTCCCACCATCGTGGCCTCAGGCCACCGTTCCGCTCTGCCTCATGCGCGGAGCAGTGACAAGGTGGTAGGAGTGGGCGAACTGCTGCTGCTCGACTTCGGCGCCCAGGTGGATGGATACTGCGCCGACCTTACCCGGACTGTAGTGGTGGGTGCGCGCGCCGACGACCGGCAGCGCACGGTACACGAGCTGGTCGAAACCGCGCAGCGCCGGGCCATCGAGCACCTGCGGCCGGGAATGCCCGCTTGTGAGGGCGATGCCCTGGCTCGAGACGTCATCGCAGCCCGTGGTTTTGGCGAGGCGTTCGGGCATTCGCTCGGCCACGGCCTGGGGCTGGAGGTGCACGAGGCGCCCCGGCTGGCGCCAACCTCGGACACGCCTCTGCCGCCGCACGCCGTGGTCACCGTGGAGCCGGGCATCTATTTTCCCGGCTGGGGCGGGATTCGGCTGGAAGACGATGTATATCTGCATCCGGATGGAACCGAGTGTCTTTCGGATGGGCGGACGGAGTTGCTGGAACTGGTCTAGAGTCTAGGGTCTAGAGTCTAGACGAGCAGTGGTCACTTGCTCGGACTTGTCGGCGATTGACCCTAGACCCTTGACCTTAGACCTCTTTCATCGACTACATGGCCTCAACCGCGGATTTCAGGAACGGTCTGGTGCTCGAGATCGACAGCCAGCTATATCAGCTGGTTTACTTCCAGCACGTCAAGCCGGGCAAGGGCGGAGCCTTCGTGCGCACCAAGCTCAAGAACATCCGGAGCGGTGCCGTGATAGACCGGACCTACAATGCCGGCGAGCGGGTCCAGGAAGTCAGGCTGGAGCGCCGCCCGCTTCAGTTCTCCTATGGCGACGGCCACTTCTATCATTTCATGGACCAGCAAACGTTCGACGACATCATGCTTACCGATGAGCTGATTGGTCCCGACCAGCTCAAGTACCTGAAAGAGGGAATGGAGTGCGAGGGCCTGGTCCACAACGACCGCGTGATTACGGTCGAGCTGCCCTCTTTCGTCGAGCTGACCGTCACGCATACTGCTCCCGGAGTGCGGGGAGACACAGCCACCGGCGGCACCAAGCCGGCAACCCTGGAAACAGGGGCAACCGTGCAGGTTCCTCTCTTCATCGAGGAGGGTCAGGTGATTCGGGTCGACCGCCGCGAAGACAAGTATCTGACCCGCGTATGAGTCCCCAGGAGATGCAGCAGCTGGCCGAGCTGCTTCAGAACGTCCCCGGGCTACGCTCGATCGATCTGAAGGACGTAAGGCGGCTCGCCCAGCTGTTGCGCGAGTCGCCGGAGATCGGCTCGATCGAAGTAAAGGGATGGTTCGGCACTGGTGTGGTCATCACCCGCACATCTGCGGCACCCCTGGCCGTGGCGATGCCGGCCGCCCTTCCGGCACCAGTCCATGCGCAGGACCAGGTACGGCAGGACGCGCTCGCCCGCCCTGCGGCACCGGTAGTAAACCTCAAGGAGATTCGGTCGCCGATGGTCGGCACGTTCTATAAAGCTCCGGAGCCCGGCGCAGAGCCTTATATCAAGGTCGGCAACCGCGTCACCGCGGGGCAGACAGTCTGCATCATCGAGGCAATGAAGATCATGAACGAGATCGAAGCCGAGATCACCGGCGTGGTGCGCGAGATCAACGTGGAGGACACTCAACCGGTTGAGTTCGGCCAGGTCCTTTTCCGGGTCGATCCGAATGGCTGAGGCCAAGCCCGCCACCGCCCCCACTTCGACCTTCAATTTCAAGCAGACCATCGCTCAGATGGTTCAGAAGAATGCTTCCGATTTGCTGCTTAAGGTCGGCCGCCCGCCCACGGTCCGCCTCAACGGCGAGCTCCAGGGTCTGGAGATGCCCCCGGTCAAGCCGGAAGATCTGAAGCTGCTGGCCGAGCAGATCATGACGCCCAGACAGGTCAAGGAGTTCTCGGAGAAGAAGGAGGCGGACTTTGCCATCGGTGTGCCCGGCGTGGGCCGGTTTCGCACCAACATCTATCAGCAGCGGGGCACTCTGGCGTTCGCGTTCCGGGCCATCCCCTACGAAGTAAAGACCGTGCGGGAGCTGCATTTGCCGGCGGCTCTGGAGGAGATCGCTCTCCGGCCCCGGGGTCTGGTGCTGATCACCGGAATCACCGGTTCAGGGAAATCGACAGCTCTGGCGTCGATGATCAATCATGTAAACCAGAACCGCCGGGTCAATGTGATCACTATCGAAGACCCGATCGAATTTCTCCATCGCGACGTACAGTCGAACATCTCACAGCGTGAAGTCGGCAACGACACCCTCTCGTTCGGGTCGGCGCTGAGGCACGTGCTCCGCCAGGACCCGGATGTGATTCTGGTCGGCGAGATACGCGACGTGGAAACTTTGGACACCGCCCTCAAGGCGGCCGACACCGGACACCTGGTCTTCTCGACGCTGCACACGACTGACGCCACCCAGACCATCAGCCGCATCCTGTCGTTCTATCCACCTCACCAGCACCATGAGGTACGGATGCTGTTGTCCACCGCTCTGCAGGCCATCGTGTCGCTCCGGCTGGTGCCGCGGTCGGACGGCCGGGGCCGGGTTCCCGCCGCTGAAGTGCTGATCAATACCGCGACCGTGGCCGACAACATCCGGGACATCGAGAAGGCCCTCCACATTCCCGACCTGATCGCCGGGGGAGCCGTCTCCTACGGTATGCAGACCTTCGACCAGTCGCTGATGAAGTGGTATAAAGAGGGGGCAATCTCCTACGAGAGCGCCCTGTTTTACTCCACCAATCCAAACGAGTTCGCGCTGCGCGTGTCGGGCGTCGATTCCGCGTCCGATCGCAAGTTCAGCGAGGTCTCCAGTGACTCATCGAAGTCTCAGCCGCTGGATCTGACGCCCTGATGTTCATGAAGGTGTCCATCGGGGCGAGGTCGGCGCCGCCCGCATTCCGGCATGTTTAAGAAGGTCCTGATTGACAACCGAGCCCCAGCCCGGCGTGGTGCTGGCGAGCCCCCGGTGGCGCGGTCGGCGCCGCCCAGATTCCCGCATGTTTAGAAAGGTGCTGATCGCCAACCGTGGGGAAATCGCCCTGCGGGTGATTCGCGCATGCCGCGAGCTCAGCGTCCAGACGGTGGCCGTCTACAGCGAGGCCGACCGCGAGTCACTTCACGTGCGATTCGCCGACGACGACGTCTGCATCGGCCCAGCGCCCGGCCGAAGCTCCTACCTCAGAATTCCGAACATAATCGCCGCCGCCGAGATTACTGGAGCGGATGCCATCCACCCGGGCTACGGCTTTCTGGCCGAGAACGCCGAGTTCGCCGATATCTGCAAGGCCTCGAACATCACATTCATCGGGCCCACCGGAGACCAGATCCGGCAAATGGGCGACAAGGCAACCGCCCGGCGCCTGGCCCAGCAGGCCGGTGTGCCCACTGTGCCCGGCACTCCCGGCACCATCGAGGACGTGGACGAGGCGATGGCGGCAGCCGGCGATATCGGTTTTCCCGTAATCATCAAGGCTACCGCCGGCGGCGGCGGGAAGGGGATGCGCATCGCCAACGATGCCGAGCAGTTTCCCCAGCTTTTCGGACTGGCACAAAACGAGGCCCTGGCGGCCTTTGGGAACGGCTCGGTGTACGTGGAGAAGTATCTCGAGCATCCGCGTCATGTCGAGATCCAGGTCATGGGCGACAACCATGGCAAAGTGGTCCACATGGGGGAACGCGACTGTTCGGTGCAGCGACGCCACCAGAAGCTGATCGAGGAGAGCCCCAGCCCCGCCTTGACCGACGAGCTCCGGGGACGCATGGGACAGGCCGCGGTGGCGCTGGCATCGAACATCGGGTACAGCGGTGCCGGGACGATCGAATTTCTCCTGGATCCCCAAGGCGACTTCTACTTTATGGAGATGAACACCAGGATACAGGTTGAGCATCCGGTGACGGAGATGGTGACCAGCTTCGATATTGTAAAGGAACAGATCCGGGTGGCCGCCGGCGAGCCGGTCAGCTTCCAGGGCGACGGCCGCCGGCTGCGCGGCCACGCCATCGAATGCCGCATCAACGCGGAAGATCCCTACCGAAACTTCCAGCCCAGCCCCGGGCTCATCACCGCGTACCACCCGCCAGGAGGTCCCGGCGTGCGGGTGGACACCCATGTATATGCGGGATACACCGTGCCGCCCTATTACGACTCTTTGCTCGCCAAGGTGATCGTGCACGGTAACGAGCGGGAGGAGGCACTCAGCCGCATGGGCCAGGCGCTCGACAGCTTCATCCTCGAGGGAGTGACCACCACCATTCCTTTTCTGGCGCGGGTTATCCGACATCCCGACTTCGTGTCCGGCCAGATCGACACCAAATTCCTCGAACGCGAATCCCACCTGCTTCGCCCCGAGAAATGAGAATCGATGTGGTCTTCACGCCGGCGGGGCTGCGGCACCCCAAGGGGAAGCGGGGGCCGGTGTTCGTCATCGATATCCTACGCGCCACCACCGCTATGTGCGCCGCCATGAGTAATGGCGCCAAGGCCATCATACCGGTCTCTTCTACGGAAGAAGCCCTGCGTCTGGCGCAGACCATCGGCAGCAACGATGTCCTGCTGGCCGGAGAAAACCGGTGCATAAAGATTGCCGGGTTCCATCTCGGCAATAGCCCGCTGGAGATGAAGGACACGGCTGTCCGGGGAAAGACCCTGATCGTGACCACGAGCAATGGCACCAAGGCGCTGCTGGCCTGCGAGGGAGCCGGCACGGTCTACCCCGCCGCCGCGGCAAATCTCAGCCTGGCGGCCGAACGAGGCCGCGAGTCGTTGGAAGACGATCAGAATATTCTCATTGTCTGCGCCGGCAGGAACGGGGCGTTTGCGCTGGATGACGCGTACTGCGCCGGGCGCCTTGCCGCCGCGATCGTGGGGGGAACCCGGCATCGCCAGGGGCTCAACGATGCGGCTCTAGCCAGCCTCGACCTGGTCCGGCGCTACGGAGACGACTGGGAGCGTCCGCTCGGCTCCAGCCGGTCGGGCCGTGAGCTGCTCAAACTTGGGCTGGGCGATGACGTACGTGATGCGGCCCGGCCGGACGCCTATCCGGTTCTGATGCAGTTCCACCAGCGGCGGGTGACACTCTCCCCGGTTCACGCATGAGCACCGACTCCCGCCGGCGCTTCGGCGCGATCACTGCGCTGGTGCTAGGGCTGTTCGTCGGCCTGGCTTTCCTCCCCATTCCGCTGACCGGTCCCCTGGGCAGGTACATCGGCGAAGAGCTGTGGCGGATGCTCGGTGCCGGTGCCATCGGGATCCCGCTGCTCGGTCTGGGACTGGCGCTGGCCGGCTTCGATCGGCTGGGCAAACTGGACATGAAGCGCTCGGCGATTCTCATCATAGGGCTGAGCTTCCTCCTGCCGTATCTGATCGGGGTGGTGACCGGCGTAGGACGCACCGACCTGGATCTGGACCTCGGCGACCGGGGCCTGGCCGCATCACTGGTAGGGATGCTACCCGGCTTCTTTGCCGAGACTATCTCAGGGACGGTCGGGGTGTTGGGAGCGGTACTCCTCGGCTTTCTGGCGCTGTCGGCGCTGACGCTCGCGACGTTTGCGTGGCATCCCCTGCAGCGGTGGGAAAGAGGCGGGGCAGCGGCGGACAGCGGGGCCGGCGGACGGTCGGACGGACGCACCGCGGTGGCCGGCGCTCTGGACGACATCCAGCCGAGCAGCACTCCGGGTTTCCGTCCCGCCGTCCCGCCGTCCGACCGTCCGCCTGTCCGCCCGTCCGCCCCCCGCAAAGAGAAAAAGAAGCTGGCGCCGAAGGCCGGTACTGCGACGCTGGACGAGGAATCGGACCTGCCTCCGATCGACCTGCTGACACCTCCCTCGCAGCAGGATGTCGATGCAGGCGAGGCGCAGCTCGATAAGCTGGGCGAATCGCTGATCGAAACTCTGCGGACCTTTAAGGTCGAAGGGCGTCCCGGCCTTCGGACCACGGGCCCCGTGGTGACCCAGTTCGAGGTGGTGCCGGCGCCAGGAGTAAAGGCGGGCCGGATCGGGGCGCTGGCCGACGATCTTGCTATCGCCATGAGAGTGCCCTCGGTGCGGGTCGCACCGATCCCCGGCAAGGGCGCTGTGGGAGTGGAGATCCCCAATCCCACTGCGCGCATCGTCACCCTCCGCGAGCTGTTCGAGACCGGCGAATGGGACGGTCGCCGGGCCACCCTGCCCATCGCGCTGGGTCATGACTTGGAGGGGAAGCCGGTCATAGCCGATCTGGCCAAGATGCCGCACCTGCTGATCGCCGGCGCCACTGGTACCGGCAAGTCGGTAACGATCAACACGATCATCACCAGCCTCATCTATCGCTACACCCAGAAAGAGCTGCGGCTGCTGATGATTGACCCGAAGATGGTGGAGCTGTCGATGTACAATGCGCTGCCCCATCTGCGCCACAAAGTGGTGACCAACAATCACGACGCGGCCACGGTGCTCAAGTGGGCCGTCTTCGAAATGCAGCGGCGTTACGAGCTGCTCCAGGCGAACGGGGCGCGCAACATCGCCGATTTCAACCGCAAGGTCGAGGAGGGAAAGCCGCTCCGGAACCCGCCACGTCCCAAACCAACCCTCACCACCGTAAACGCCGAGGCCCCCGACACTCCACCCGAGCCGCCGGTGGATGAGGTTTACAGCGACGGCATCCTGCCATTCATCGTGATGGTTATCGATGAGCTGGCCGACCTTATGATGACGGTGCAGGCCGAGGTCGAGACCCCGCTGGCCATACTGGCCCAGAAGGCGCGGGCCATCGGCATCCATCTAATTCTGGCCACCCAGCGCCCCTCGGTAAACGTGATCACGGGACTGATCAAGGCAAACTTTCCCAGTCGAATAGCCTTTCGGGTGGCGTCCAAGGTCGATAGCCGTACCATCCTGGACCAGAACGGTGCGGAGGCCCTGCTCGGCAACGGCGACATGCTCTTTCTGCCGCCGGGCAAGAGCGAGCCGATGCGGCTGCAAGGCGCCTACATTGCAACCGAAGAGTCGGAACGGGTTACTGAGTGGTACGTGACCCGCCGAGCGGCGCGGCGGGTGGCTCAGGAGTCGCTGGCTCAAGAGCCGGACATCCTCGAGTTGGTGCGGGCCCAGGAGGGGGAAGGGGAGGCGGCTGGTGCCGAGGCGGAGGGGGAGAGGGATACTCTGTTCCGCGAGGCCGCCGAGGCCTGCATTCAGAACCAGGGCGGCTCCACCTCACTCCTGCAGCGGCGCCTGCGTATTGGCTATGGCCGCGCAGCGCGGATCATAGATCAGCTGCACTACGCCGGCATTCTGGGGCCACCGGATGGCAGCAAACCGCGCGACGTCCTGATCGGATTTGATCAGGTCGATGAGTATTGCCGGTAGATTTCTATGCCTCCCAGCGGTGTATTGGTGCGAGAGTCACGCCCAGGGTCGGCATCTTCAAATCACGAAGGGAGACAAACAGCAAAGCAAACACGAAAGCCGGAAAACTGAGAAAGCCCGAAAAAACAACAGGAGTTATGGGACGTGCATTGAGCAGCTCTCTTCCGATATCATCGGGGCAGCGTTGGCGGTCCATAAAGAGCTAGGTCCAGGCTTTCTCGAGTCGGTTTATGAAGGCGAACTGGTAGGAAGCGCACGAATGGACATAGTAGTAGCTGGGCAGGTCATCCTGGAATTAAAGGCCGTTGAGAGCCTGCGAGACGTTCACTTCGTACAGATCAAATCATATCTCCGGGCGACCAGACTGCATGTGGGTCTTCTGTTCAACTTCAATGCTACTTCATTGACCATCAAACGAATCGTGCAGGACTGAGACAATTTTCCTTTTTCGGGCTTTCGTGTTTTCGGGCTTTCGTGTTTCACTGTTGTTGCCGTGACTGTCGCCCCTTCAACGCGCTTTCCTGCCCCATCCCGCAGCAGGCCGGTTCTTTACCAGTCGTGCTCGAGCCTATGATGGGGGCATGTCTCGCACCCGCCGGTTTATCCCTACCGCTGAATGGGAAGATCAGCGCCAGCTCCTGGGCCTTCGCGGTGAACAGATCGCCATCGCCTTTCTCACCTCGTGCGGCTGGTCGGTAGAGGCCCACCGATTCAGGCTCGGCCGGCATGACCTCGATCTGATAATCCGAAAGGGCAGCACTGTTGCCTTTGTCGAGGTAAAGACCCGCCGGTCGAGCACCTGCGGCACGGCGGTCGAATCGGTCAGCCGGCGGAAGCAGCGGGACATAGCCCGGGTCGCGTCGGTGTGGATTCTTCGCCAGGGCCGGCCCAATGATGAGTACCGGTTCGATGTGGTGGCCATTCAGGATACGGCAGGAGGGCGTCCCGTGGTGGAGCACATACCCGACGCCTGGCGGCTCTCGGGACCGCTGGGCAGCTTCTAGGTGACTCAAAGTCGGTCACAAAGTAACAGTTGCTTCGGTAGACCTTCGGTTGTACCTTGATTCTCGCTGCTGAGCGTGAAGCAAGATCGGTCACTTCTTTAATACGAGGACGCAATGGCTGCTGATGAAACCCGGCTCGAAGCCGACCGCCGCAAGGCCCTCGGGCTTGCCATCTCCCAGATCGAGAAACAGCTCGGAAAGGGGTCCATTATGCGAATGGGCGCCGAGTCGGCCCGGGTGAAGGTCGCGGCCATTCCCACCGGCGCCATCAATCTGGACGCTGCCACAGGGGTGGGGGGAATCCCCCGGGGCCGCATTACCGAGATCTATGGCCCGGAGTCCTCCGGCAAGACCACGCTTACGCTTCACCTGGCAGCCAACGTCCAGAAGATGGGTGGCGTGGCGGCGTACGTCGATGCGGAGCATGCTCTGGACATCGAATACGCCAAAAAGCTCGGCGTAGACATCGAGAATCTTCTGGTATCCCAGCCCGATACCGGGGAGCAGGCCCTCGAGATCGTGGAGATCCTGGTGCGGTCGGGGGCAGTAGACATCGTGGTCATCGACTCGGTGGCTGCTCTGGTGCCCAAGGCCGAAATCGAAGGCGAGATGGGCGAGAGTCATATGGGACTTCAGGCCCGGCTCATGAGCCAGGCACTGCGGAAGCTGGCCGGTGCCATCAACCGCTCCAACTGCGCCGTGGTGTTCATCAATCAGCTGCGCGAGAAGATCGGGGTCATGTTCGGCAACCCCGAAACGACCACCGGCGGCAAGGCCCTCAAGTTTTACGCCTCGCTCCGGCTGGACATCCGCCGGATCGGACCGGTCAAGGAGCGGGAGACGGTCATCGGCAACCACGTCCGGGTGAAGGTCGTCAAGAATAAAGTGGCGCCTCCGTTCCGGCAGGCGGAGTTCGACGTGATGTTCGACGAAGGCATCAGTCACACCTCTCTGCTGGTAGACCTGGCCTCGGAAGCCGGCATCATTCAGAAATCAGGTGCCTGGTACTCCTACGGCGACCAGCGCATCGGGCAGGGCCGGGAAAACGCGAAGCTGTTCCTGCGCGACAATCCCGTACTGCTGACCGAGGTCGAGGGAAAGGTCAAGGAGCTTCTCGGTATGCGGGCTCCTGTCGGTGTCGGGGCAGGGGACGAAGCGGACGAATAGCCGGTGGATCTTACTCCCAGGATCACAGCGCTCGAGCACGATCCCCGGCGGCCCAGCACGGTTCGCCTGGAAATCGATGGTGGCAGGTTCGGGGCAGTCCCGCAGGACCTGGTGAGCGCCGAATCGCTGGTGGTAGGCCGAACGGTAGATGCCGAGCTCCACCAGCGGCTGAGCACCGCGGCCGATGCCGAAGGGGCCTACCACACGGCGCTCCGGTGCCTGGAGCGCCGGGCTTACGCCAGGAGTGACCTTGCGCGGCGGCTGCAGCGCAAAGGCCACCCCCGCTCCGCAGTGGAAGCCGCACTCCAGCGCGCAGCCGCCGTGGGGCTGCTCGACGATGAGGCCTACGTCCGGAGCTACGTGCAGACGCGCGCGGCACGCGGCCGCGGGCCGTCCCGCCTGATTCGCGATCTACTGGCCATGGGCGTTCAGCGGACACTGATCGATCGAGCGCTGGCCGCGGAGTGGCCGGAGGGAAGCGATCGTACGTCGATGCCTCGAGCACTTGCGGTCAAGCGGGTCTCCCAGCTCGGCGGATTACCCCGCCAGACCAAACGGCGCCGCCTGCTTGCCTATCTTGCTCGACGCGGTTTCTCGGGGAGGGACGTCACCGAAATGGTGGAAGGGGTGCTCTAAGTCGGAGTCGGGAGCGAGGCTGGGAGGCTGGGAGTCAGGAGTCGGGAGTCGGAAGCGTCGAGCTGCGGTCGCTGAGTGGCACCCTGCAGTGAACGCCTGGACTCCTGACTCCAGACTCCCGTCTTACATATATTCCCCACCATGCAATCCAGTTCGATCCGACGCCTGTTTCTCGACTTCTTCGTCGCAAAGGGGCACCGTGAGGTGCCTTCTTCGTCGTTGGTGCCGGCGGACGATCCCACGCTCCTTTTCACCAATGCGGGCATGGTGCAATTCAAGCGCACCTTCCTGGGCCAGGAGCAGCGGGAGTACGTGCGGGCCACCACGTGCCAGAAATGCGTGCGCGCCGGCGGCAAGCACAACGACCTGGAGCAGGTGGGTCACACCAAGCGCCACCACACCTTTTTCGAGATGCTGGGGAACTTCTCCTTTGGCGACTACTTCAAGCGGGAGGCGATTGCATACGCCTGGGAGTTCGTCACCGACCCCTCCTATCTAGGGATTTCAGCCGACCGCCTCCGGGTAACCGT
>JACCRS010000037.1 GCA_013813435.1 Gemmatimonadales bacterium | reverse complement strand
AAGTTAACTGATACAAATGGGTCCAGTGAGGCTGCCTAACTTCCGATTCAATGCCCATGTGGCCACGGATGAACGCCGATGAGGACTGAGTGAAACATCAGGAACTTACGAGACAGATTATTGGCGTATTCTTTGACGTCTAATTTCGGGCAGATCTGGTTGTGGGAGGGGCAGTTCTAGTGGAGGTAAAGGCTGTCAGTACCTCCATCCCACTCACAAAGCTCAAACCTTAAATTACCTACGTGCTACCGTCCTCGAGGTTGGACTGCTCCTGAACTTCGGCCCGAGGCCCATTGTTAAACGCCTTCTATTCGATAATCCCCTGAAAACACGATTTCCGAAACGCCCCAAGGACAGGGGAACAGGAGCCGCTCGTGCAAACGGAACGATCCTTAGCCATCCGGCTTCATCCGTGGCCCAAAGCATTTTTTCTCTTGCTCCGTCCGAGTGAATCTCATAGTTTGTCTTAACCAACCTGCCTTCGGAGGCCCTGCCGATGTCGGACGCATTCCTCAGCTCCGACGACTTCGACGAACAAGCTCATCACCTCTACAACGAAGGCCGCTACGATGAAGCCCTGACCGTCCTCAAGGAAGGCATCACCCTCTACCCCCACGCAGTAGAGCTTCATATCGGAACTGCCTACGCCCACCTCGCCCGCGAGGAGTTCGGCTGGGCCCGCCGGAGCTTTGAGCAGGCACTTTCCCTGGATCCGGACCATGAAGACGGCCTTGCCGGCGTGGGCGAAACCCTGCTCAAGCTGGGAGACCGCGACGGGGCCATGCGAGCGGTGGAGCGTATCCTTCAGCTTGGCTTTCAGGACGATCATGAACTGATGCTTCAAGTGGGGCGAGCGCTGTTTCGGGAAGGGCTGGTGGCCCCGGCCCACCGCTTCTTCGATCTGGCCGCGGCGGCTCATCCCGAGTCGGCCGATGCCGCGGCGTGTCTCGGCTATGCCTCGCACCGGCTGGGGAGCGACGCGGGCTCGCTCTACTGGCTGCGCCGCGCGCTGGAAATCGACGCCGGGTACAGTGAAGCCCGCATATATCTCGCCAACCTGCTCTACGACCGCGGTGAGTCGGATGCGGCTCTGCACCACCTGGAGCGGACCCAGCCCGAGGATCACTTCGACGAGCTTGGCATCTGGCGGCACATCGAGCTGAAGAAGAGCATCTACCGCCTTCCCGACGAAGATCCCGAGCTGGCTCCCTGGCTGCTTCGGCTGGGAGAGGTGGTGGGAGAGCCGGACGCCATAGACTTGCTGCTAGCCGAGGTGGAAGCCCAGCAGGCCGACGGCGGGGTGCGGGATCCCTATCAGCTCGAGCTGTTCGGAACCCTGCTCAGTGAACTGCACGCCATGCAGAAAAAGCCGGGGCAGAGCGAGCCGCACCTGATCATGACGCTGGCGGGCAACAGCATCCGCGGCACCTGGGAGGAAATCCTGATCCAGATGAAAGCCGCCGACCGCGAGTGGGCCCAGGGATCCCTGAGCGACTTCATGGCTAGCCTGGCGCGGCGGGGACAAACCGAAACCGGAATCGTCATCCCCACCACCGACGCGGAAGCGTTCATCCGCGGGAGCGCCGAGGCGGGGGTGCTTCGTATTGTGCAGTAAGACGTAAGCAGGAACAGCAAGAGCGTAAGCGGTAAGCGGGGCGGCCCGGTTAAGTTTTCGGACGCCCCGCTCTCCTTTTTGAGGACAAGAATTTGAACGCAACGACTGTGTCTGCTTCCCGCTTACCGCTCACCGGGCACCACTCACGCCCCTGGACCGAAGGCGTCGTCCGCGAGGTCCTCCCCAACGGCCTGACCCTCCTGGTCCAGCCCGATAACTCGGCGCCGGTGGTTTCAGTCGTGACCCATGTGAAGGCAGGATTCTTCGACGAGCCCGACCGCTGGGCCGGCATCTCGCACGTGTTGGAGCACATGTTCTTCAAGGGCACCGCCCGACGAGGCGTAGGCGCGATTGCGCGGGAGACCAAGGCAGCTGGAGGGTATCTCAACGCGGGAACCGGCTACGACCATACCTCGTACTTCACCGTGCTTCCCGCATCGAGCCTTGCCGCGGCGCTCGATATCCAGTCCGACGCCCTGCGTAATTCGGTCATCGACGCCGGGGAACTGGCCCGGGAGCTCCAGGTGATCATCCAGGAAGCCAAGCGGAAGCGCGATACTCCCGGCGCGGTGGCCCACGAAACCTTGCACGAGCTGATGTTCGACCGGCACAGGATCCGTCGGTGGCGGATCGGCTACGAGGAACAGCTCGCCCAGCTGACCCGGGACGATCTCTGGTCCTACTACCACTCCCGGTATGTGCCGGAGCGGACCATCGTGGCAATCACCGGAGCCATCAATTCCGAGGAGGCGCTGGAGCTGGCCCGGGCAGCGTACGGCGAATGGCCCGTGGCCCCCGGTGCGGTCGACCTCTCGCCCGAGGAGCCTCTCCGGCGGGAAGTCCGCGCCCGCACCCTCCGGGGGGACGTCGCTCACGCCGAGTTGGTGGTTGGATGGCGCACAGTGGAGCCACTACACGAGGACGCGCCGGCGCTGGACCTGGCTGCAGCCGTCCTCGGCCTGGGGCGGGGGAGCTGGCTCTATCGGGGGCTCCGCGAGACGGGGATCGTCACCTCGATATCGGCCTACAACTACGCACCGACCGAGCTCGGGGTCTTCAGCATCGGAGCCGATCTCGCACCCGAGAAATTGACGCCCGCCCTGGAGCGGATCGCGGAGAGCGTTTCGCGCCTGACCCTGCTGGGTCCTTCCGTTGACGAGCTGGAACGGGCTCGCACTCTGCTTCGGGCCCGCTGGGGCAAACAGCTGGAGCCGATGGAAGGGAAGGGCTCGGCCCTCGCCGCTGCGGAGGCGTTGGAGCACGTGTCGTTTCTGGATCGGGAATACGAGGCGTTGGGGAGGCTGACTGTGGACCAGGTTCGGGCCGCGGCGGCCAGGTATCTCCAGCCCGACAACGTCGCGGCGGTGGCCTACGTGCCGGAGGGCCAGGGTCATGAGCTGACCGCTCCCCTGTTGGAGCGCGCGTTCGCGGTGACGGCGCTCCGAAGGGAGACGCCACCGCCGGAGGTGCGGCGAACCCCGCGGCCGGCCGGCAAAGCTGACGGACGCTGGGAGGCGGAAGTGCTCCACACGGCCCTCCCGGGAGCCGATTTGCTGGTCCGGCGAAAAACCGGCGTTCCCCTGGTTACCGTCGGTATCTACGTGCCGAGGGTGGAGCCCGACCTGCCGGCGCAAGCGGGCCTGGGAGCGCTGGTGGTCCGAAGCTCGGTCCGGGCGGCGGGGAACCTCGACGCCGGTGGGCTGGCCTTTGCGTTCGAACGGCTGGGAGGAACTCTAAGCCCCACGGCCGCATCGGACTGGGTCGGCTTTGCCACCACGGTCATCGCGGAGAACTTAGCGGAGGCCGCCACGCTCCTCGATCTGGTTTTCACCGAACCACGATTGAGCGAGGCTGACGTGAAGACCGAGCGCGGCCTCATGGTCATCGAGGCGGAGCAGATAGCGGACGACATGTTCCGCTATCCCTTTCAGCTTGCCTTCGCCGGCGCGTTCGGCAATTCCGGTTATGGGCTTCCGGTGAGTGGCCTGCCGGGGACTCTTGCCACTATCAGCTCTGCCGATGCACGTTCGTGGCACCGGGTTCTGCTGGGAGTCCGTCCGGTAATTGTCGTGGTGGGAGATGTGGATGCTGAAGCCGCCAGCTCCACCCTCGCCGGGGTCTTGGGACATCGGGCGCCGGTTAACGCCCCACCGGCCCTACGGCCGATGCGCTGGGCTGGCGGCCGGGGAGACCCATCGATCGTGG
Source organism: Gemmatimonadales bacterium (assembly GCA_013813435.1). Lineage (GTDB taxonomy): Bacteria > Gemmatimonadota > Gemmatimonadetes > Gemmatimonadales > GWC2-71-9 > CAVVWJ01. Next base: position 4,030 of record JACCRS010000037.1, on the reverse strand, counting down.
TGGTCGAGCGCGAGAAGCAGCAAGCAGCGCTGGCCATGGCGTTTCCGGGACCGGCCCGGCGAGACCCGGAGCGGGCGGCGGCGGATGTGTGGGCTGCCGTGGCCAGTGGGTTGGGCGGGCGGATGTTCGAAGCCCTGCGCGACCGGCGTTCCCTGGCCTATACCGTGATGGCTTCGAGTTGGCAAAAAGGACGGGCTGGCGCGCTGCTCACTTATATCGCCACTTCCCCTCAGCGCGAAGATGAAGCACGTACGGCCATGCTGGAGGAGCTCGACCGATTCACTCGCGAGCCGGTCAGCCCGGCGGAACTGCAGCAGGCAGTCAGTTACCTGGCGGGCCAGGCGGAGGTGGGACGGCAGAGCGCGGCGAGCCTGGCGGGAGAAATTCTGGAGGCCTGGCTCACCGGCAACGGGCTGGCCGATCTCAACGACCCCGGCGCCGCGTTCAGGGTTGTAAGTGAGGAGGACATCCAACGGCTGGCGCAACGCTATCTGCGGCCTGCGGAGCGGGCGGAGGGTGTCATCCGAGGCAGCGGCCTCAGCTCCCCAGTCGCCGGCTGATGACGTCGATTCCCTTGCCCACGTCGGCCGGCGCCCGCGCTATGATCTCGACCAGGCACGCGCCCTCGTCCGGCGCGCAGTGCAGCACGATATGGCCCTCGAGACAGAGCAGGGCAACTGCTATTCCGCCGGCTCCCTCGCGGACCACCGGGGGCCCCAGCGAGGGCATGCCCACCGCACCAGCCGCTGCCACTACCAGACCGGACAGGGCGTGAGTGTCCCGAAGCCGCGCCGGATCGATCGAGGTAAACTCGAGCAGCTGGTGATTGAATGTGGCGCTCACAGGTGGCCCGGAGGTGTCAGGCTCGAGCGGGCGACGCCGCAACCGCGTCGCGATAGCCTTCCGGGACGCCCACGTCGAAAAAACGGGCCGGACTGATTACGCCGGCCAGGGCGTTCCGGCGGGCAAGGCGCTGAAGTACCGGCACGTCGTCGAGCTCAGCGCCGGGGGCGAGTTCCCGTCCCACTTCCTCGAACTCATCGAGCAGGTCGCCGGAGAAAGCCATTCGGCCGATCGGTGTAACCGCGACCGTATCGCCGGCGGTGTCGAACCGCCCGGCGCCCTTATCAGCCACTGCTACCACCCGAAGGGTGCCGTCAGGTGCCTTCCGGACCGACGCCCTGCCGGTGGCGCCCTTAGAGCCTGCGTCTTTGCGCTCGATCTCCGCCAGGAGTACCGTGGCCAGGCTGGTGGAGCGAAAGGTGGAGAGCACGGCGGCTGAGGGATTCGGACCTTGAAAGAGATTGTCCGGCAAGACCGCCATGAAAGGCGATCCGGCCAGGTTGTCGCGTGCCCGGAGCAAGGCATCGCCGAGTCCGCGTGGATGATCCTGGGGAACGAACTCCAGCTCCAGAGGACCCGGGTAGTTGCGAGCTGCGGCCTCCAGCATCGGCTTGTGAGGGTTGGTGATGATTATGGCCCGAAGCAGCCCCGCATCGGCGGTCTCATCGAGGGTCCAGTAGAGCACCGGCTTGAGCCCTACCGGAAGCATCTCCTTCGGTAGCCAACGCGTAATCGGATGCAGCCGGGTGCCGAGTCCCCCGCAAGGAATCACTGCCGTATCGATCATCATGGAAAGGGCCTGCGTCGGGAATCAGGGGAGGGCGGAGACCAACCAGAGTATCTTGCACGCTCACGTTTGGGGAGGGAGCAGCGTGTCCGAAGCTAGTCCTGGTCATGGAGGCGAGCAAGGTCGCCCGGATTGGACAGCGGCCGACGTGCTGAGCTTCTTACGAATTCCCCTCGCCGCGGCGTTCGTGCTGGTATCACACACTGGTTGGCGCCTTGCGATCGTGGGGGCCGCTGCGGTAACCGACCTGCTGGATGGCCCGGTTGCCCGCCGCCGGGGCAGCTCGGCCTATGGCCCGGTGCTCGACCCCATAGCCGACAAGGTGTTCATGGCCGGCGCCGTGGGCGTGGTGGCGTTCTCCGGCAGCCTGCACCTCTACGAAATCGTGGGCGTACTCCTCCGGGACATCGTAGCCACCTTGGCGTTCGCCGCCACCTTCTTTTTCGATCAGCCCCGGGCTATTCCAGCGCGGTGGAGCGGCAAGGCGGTGACGGCAGCACAGATCCTTACCCTGGTGGCATTTCTCCTGAGCTCTCCCTACCTCCGTCCGATCGCCTGGGGCACGACCGCCATCGCCGTGTTTGCCATCATCGATTATCTCCGGGTTGCGCCACGTGCCCAGCGCCGGGTGGGTCGCTGATGCAGGAGACCAAGCGCGCATCTCTGAGCTGGCAGGACGGATTGCGGTTTGTCGGAGGCGCGCCGGATGGGCCAATGTCCAGTATAGACGGAGACAACGTCGCTGCGCCGGGACCGATGCTCGCGCTTCTGCTTGCCGCGGCATCGTGCAGTGGCTCGGACGTTGTACTCATCCTTAAGAAGATGAGGGTGCAGCTGCGGGAGCTGCGGATCGAAGTGACCGGGCAGCGGCGGGAGCAGGAGCCCCGACGCTACACCGCTCTCCATTTCGATTACCACATCGGTGGCGAAGGCCTCGATCACGGCAAGGCCACCCGGGCGGTGAGCCTGTCGGTCGAGAAGTACTGCTCGGTGATCCACTCGCTCGCGCCGGATATTGCAGTCACCTATGCCGTCAGTCTCGCCTGAGCTTCTGCTGCTGGCGGGCGCGCTGACGTTGAGCGCCCCGCTGAACGCGCAGCAGGGCCGGGAGATGGGTATCCAGGCAATCGGAACCGCAGCGGATCCCTCGCTTGTGGTCGCGGCGGTATACGGTGGAATTCGGAGCTCAACTCGAACCCGTCTGTCGGCGTCGGCCGGTGCCGGCGTCTCTTCCGGGGAGCCGGCGTTCCGGGGCGAGATTCTCGGGCACTTCCTTCTCAGCCCCAGCAAAACTGACGGTCCCGGTTTCTACTTCGCCGGTGGGGTGGCTGCTGTGGGTGGCGGGGTAGATCAGGGCTATGTGGTCCTGACGGTCGGGATCGAGGACCGCCCCGCGGCAGGTGCTGGATGGGTGGCGGAGCTGGGTGTGGGAGGAGGGGTTAGACTGGCCCTGGGATACCGCTGGAGGTGGCTGCGGTCGGCCACGTTACGATGAAAGAAAAACGCCCCGGAAGAGCATCCGGGGCGTTTCATCGATACTTCCGGGGCTTACGCCGCCCCGGATTCTACGGTGTCCACCCGACGAACCGGCTGGCAATAGCGCTCACCCAGGAGGCGGAGCTGGGCCTGCTGCTCCGGATTCAGATCTTCGTAGCGATCCGCGATGTATCCCATGGTGTCGTCGAACCAGTCCTTCTGGTGCTCCGGCAGGGCGTCGATGACGCCACAGCGGAGGATATGACTGAACAGCTCGTCCCGCGCCTGGGTGAACGATGCCGCTTCAGGGCCGCTTCTGAGCTTCTTCTTGTTCATGCACCTTCCTTTAGCAACAGATGTTATAGTCTTGATTCGACTAAAGATAACCGATTGCACCATTTGGTGCAATCGCGCGTGGCGGGCATCTCAGGGTGATTTTCAGAGGTCTAAGGTCTAGGGTCAAGGGTCGAACTAGATATCGTAGTAGACTCTAGACCCTAGACTCTAGACCGCCCAGTGAACGCCACCGCCTCCGCTCCCGGACTCATTATCTTTATCGGCCGGATTTCCCTGAACTTGACCGGGGGCAACCGCCCGCCCTCGAGGTGGCCATGGCAGAGCACGACGAGGTCTATGATGAGGAGCGAGCCGCCAGGCTCGCGGCCCTCTTGCGCGCACTGGCAGCCCGGATCGAGGAACTCGACCAGTCCGGGCAGCTGCTTCGGGGCGGGCCCGAGTTACTGCGGATGATGGGCGATGCGCGCAGCGAGCTGTTCCATTACGAGGTTCGGAGCACCTACGATACGCCCGAGATCGCGGACAGCAAGCGGATCGTAGAGGAGGCACAGCACCAGGACTCCTTCTTACCCGATGAGCCGGAGGACGACGAGCCATGGCGGCGACGCAGGCCGGAATGAAGCGCTT
>JACCRS010000034.1 GCA_013813435.1 Gemmatimonadales bacterium | reverse complement strand
ACCTTGATCACCCCCGGATGAATCATGTTGTGGCGCACTGACGCAGCGGGGAACTGCAGATTCTCGAAATAGAGCCCGGCTGTCTTTGGCCCATGGAAGATGTTGTTCTCGATCCTGAGGCTCTCGGTGGGGCTCGCCAGGATAATGTGACCTGGGCGATAGGGGTTCTGTCCTACGAATGTGTTGTTGACGATGGTGAGACCGCGTGAAAGGGCCTGGCGAGACGAGTAGCGGTGAACAGGCCAGCCCCGCGCAACCCTATAGAAAACGTTGTTCTGGATTGTGATCCCATCGGCGTCCGCTACGTAGATGCCATGATCGTGGTTTTTATAGTACTCCGTTCGCGGGGAGCAGCCCTGCTCCCCGGGGGCGTAGCGGCCGATATCATGCCAGACATTTCCGTCGAAGACTACCCGGCGGGCCCCGGCTCCGAGAGACGCGCCGGTTCGCCCGTTCCGCGTATCGGTGCAGCTCCGCCCGATGTGATGCACGCGGTTCCGGACGATCGTGATGTCGTGCACAGCCCCACCGTAAAAATCGAATCCGTGAGCCTGAAGATCCCGGATCTCGAACCCCTCGACCCTGACGTGGCCGACGCCGGCGTCGAAGTACCACCCCTCCTGGCTCTGACCCCGACCGTCCAGAATGGCACCCCACCGGTTCTCTGACATAAATGTGATGGGGTTACCCGGCGCGCCGCTTCGGCTGAGCGACACGATGCGGCTCGCGCCGGTGTACCTACCGGAGCGTACGATGACCGTATCGCCCGCGCCCGCCACGTTGGCTGCTTTCTGTATGGTCCTGAACGGAGAACCGGCGCTGCCGGGGTTGGTATCTGACCCGGCAGGAGCCACGTAGTAGCGGATCGGCACCGCCGCGGCCAACGCCACTGCCGGGTCCGCCCCCGCAACGGCGGCCCAGTTGGCACTTTCGGCTGGGGGCGAGTTGGAGCAGCCCGCCAGCGGCATAAGCGATGCAACTACACCGGCCCAGTGCCTGGTTGCCATACTGGCTCTGATCTCCCCCTCTGCGCGCGGTGGTAACGAGATGCATAGGGTCCCAAGTGAACATAGCATGTGCCGCAGGAGGCTCAGAGAGTGCACGGATTTGCAGTGCCGGATGTGGCCCAGTCTCCGCATGCGATGCCCTCCTGTTGTGGGACCGGGCCGACATGCACCCTCCCTCAGGTGAGCTCAGCCCATGCATGACCGCCCCTCAGGACCCCGCTCTCCAGACCGGGTGTTAGTGGGCCCCTTGGCCCGCGAGACGCCGGTCCCAGCGACCGACCCGGTCCAGCAGGGCGACGGCATCAACCCCGCGCATCTGGTGCGCGCTGTTCGGGAGAACCTGCCGTTGTTTCTGGTGAGTGTTGGACTGGTGGTGTCCCTGACGGCTCTCCTGCTGGTTCAGGCTCAGCCCCAGTACAGCGCGCGCTCCGTGATCCGAATGGCCGGTGAGCGGCGCAGCCTCACGAGTGGCGTCGAGAACCCGCCCCAGTCTCTCGACCGTCCAGTGGACCCGCTGCTCTCCGCAGTTCAGGTGCTGACCAGCCGTACGCTGGTGGGTGCGGTGGTGGACTCACTCGGTCTCCGCCTGCGTCCAGCCACACCATTCATCATCGGCGCGCCCCTTGTCGGCCGCGGTTTCCCGATTGCCGCTCTGCGCGACGTGGCCGTGGCGCCGAACGCGCCGGCCGACACTTTTGCGCTGCGCTTCTCAGACGAGGGGGTGGTAGCAAGTAATAGTGGAGGCGAGGCCTCGGCTGAGTTTGGCCAGCCGCTCCGGCTGGGATCCATCGGCCTGACGATTCTGGAGCACCCGCCGGTTGGCTTTACCATGGCGGTGGTGGAACCCCGGGACGTGACCATCGACGGGGCGCTGCAGCGACTGAAGGTGGTGCCTCGCCCTGGTACGGACGTGATCGACGTCAAGTACACGGACCATGATCCCGCCCGGGCTCAGCGGTTCGCCAACCAACTCGCCCAGCTGTTTCAGTCAGCGAATGGCCATGCGGCGCAGGAGCAGGCTGGACGGCGCCGGGAGTTTCTGGCCGAGCAGCTGCGGGTAACGGATTCGCTGGTGATCCAGGCCGAAGCACGGCTCAGCACCTTTCGCGGCAATCAGCAGATGGGAAGCTCGAGCGACAATCTCACCGCGGAACAGGCCACGGCCGGGGCGCGGCACGCGCAGCGCGGGGAATTGGTGGCCGACCGCCGGGTACTTGCTGCGCTGCTTGAAAGGCTCGAAGAATCGGAGCGCGGAGCTCCTGACGCCGGATTCCAGGTACTGGCGTACTCGCCAGAGGTGGCTTCCGACTCGACTCTGAGTCAGCTGCAGCAGCGACTCATTGACTACCGCACCAGGCTCGATTCCTTGACCACAGGACCGTGGCGGGCGCTTGCTACTCACCCGGATGTGGTGCAACTCACCATGCTGCTGGAGACAACCCAGGATCGGCTTATCCGCGCGGTACAGGCTCGCCTGGCTTCCATTGACGCGCGCATCGCGGTCCTGTCCAGCCAGCAGGCCAGCGGGCAGCGGTCGATTCAGGGCCTTCCAGCCAAGCAAGCGGCTGAAGCCACGCTCGACCGCAAGGTGCAGGTGTTGCGCACCACCGCCGATGCGTTGCGTCAGGAGTACCAGAAGGCTCGCATCTCGGAGGCGCTGGGGGCCGCCGACATCGAAATCCTCGACCTTGCCCCGCTACCCTACCGCAAGAGCGGCGTTCCTGGCTCCGTGGCTCTGGTATTCGGGCTGCTGCTCGGCGTCTTGGCTGGTGGCGTCGCCGCGGTGGTGGCCGACGCGACCAACAGGGCAGTTCGCCGTCCGAAAGAGCTGCACGATCTGATCGGAACCATCGAGCTGGGGATCATACCCCGCATCGACGCGATCCTCCCGACCCCACCTGGCAGTGTGAAGCTGCTCGCTAATGGCGGGGCCAACGGCAATGGTAACCGGCTGTCATCCGAGGTTCTGTTCTCTCCCTCCGGAGCTCTCTCCAGAGAGGAGGAAGCATTTCGGATGCTCCGCATCAGTCTGGCATTTTCCTGGGGCGACCGCCCGTGCACGCTGGTGGTGACCAGCGCTGGGCCACAGGAGGGCAAGACGTTGATCGCCACGAATCTGGCCGCAACGTTCGCGCGCGGAGGCGCTCGGGTGCTGCTGGTGGACTGTGATATTCACCGGCCGCGGCTGCACCGGGTATTCCGCGCCACTCGCGCGCCGGGCCTCATGGATTTGCTGCGCCCCAGTGGCGCGGGCTCGGTGCTCCACAGTCCGATCAGCCAGCGACTGGGAGCCATTCGTAAGACGGGAATCGAGCGGCTTGCACTCCTCCCCTGCGGCTCCGACCCTCAGACCACCCCGGAGCTGCTGGAGCCCGCCACCCTACGCGGTCTGCTCATGGAGCTGCGCACCGAGTTCGACGTAATCCTGCTGGATACACCACCGGTGCTGGTCAGTGCCGACGCGGCAACGCTCGCGGCATCGGCCGACGGGGTAATCATGGTGGTGAGGGCTGGACAGACCAACCGCGGCGCTGCGGAGCTCGCCGGGCAGCGAGTAACCGCGGCGGGTGGACGCGTGCTGGGTGCGGTGCTCAACGATCCGGACGGAGTACTCGCGCGCTCCGGCCAGAGCTACTACGCTTACGACTACCCGGCCACGGTCGACTGATTGGTTCGGTCTCTGACTATTCGGCCAGCTTCGGCAGGAAGGTTGTGGCCATGACATACTTTGTCGGGTCACTGGGATCGAAGAGCACTTCTATTTCACTCTTGATGTACTCACTGGGGTCGAACCACATGTTCTCACCCTCGAACACCCGGATCGAATTGGACCAGGGATCGGGCGACCGGCTGACGATCTGATACGGCGACCGGCCGTTCACCTGCAGCGACTGGTCGAGCTCGACCCCCTTGTACGCGTCTTCACCCGACGCCCGTGTTGGCGCAGCCATTCGGCTCGCTTCCGCCCCGCGCCCGAAAAGCATCATGATCAATCCGACGGCGGCGAAGACGAATCCCAGTACAAAGACGATTAGAAAACCGAACGATCCGTAGAAACGGTTTGCGGCCTCTCTCGCCAGCTCGACTACAGCCATGCAGACGAACCCTCCGATACCGCCTTCCGAGCTCTGATCGCTGGACGGAGAGGTGCTCGGCCGCAGCCTTCATGGGGATTTCTATCAGGAACCGCACGCGGGGCGGGCACCTGCGGAGGTGCTGCTGGCTGTGCGGCGCTGGGGATCGCGAGGGGGAGCAGGGGCTCATCCCTTGCATTGGGCGCCGTTCGTGCTGGCTCCGAATAGACGGCCGGCAACCACATTGCTGCCCCGCTGCCCTCGCTTATAGCACCGGTCCGCTCTCCTTCCCCAGCATGGCTCGCCGCACCAGCGGGATCGGAGGTCCACCGTAGGATAGAAAGGCGTCGTGGAACTGCTTCCAGGCTTCGCGCCCGCCGCGTTCCTGGGTCCAGTCTTCTCTCAGCTTCTGAATCATCAACTTGCCCATGGTGTAGTTCAGGTAGGCCGGGTCATAGGTCCCCCTCGCAGCCTGCTGCCGGGCGTTGCCGGGGTCCTGAAACGCCTGCTCCCGGAACATCTTTTCCGACTCCTCGATGGTCATACCCTTCGTATGGAGTCCAATTGCTGATAGGTAGCGCACGTTGCGGAGCAGCGCATTGGACAGCTGACCGATCTGTACCTCAGGATCGCCTTCCCCCAGACCAGCTTCCAGCATCATCTCTTCGGTGTAGTGGGCCCAGCCCTCGGCAAAGGCGTAGCCCACGAATACCTGCCCAAACTTGGAGTTGGCACGATTCGAGTGCAGGAAGTTGAGAAAGTGGCCCGGCCATACCTCGTGCACGCTGGTGAAAAGCAGGTCGGAAACTCCAGGCACGTATGCCGCCTGCTCGGCGGCCGACCACGCAGTATCCGGGGGGGCGATATAGTAGATCGATGGGATGTTCTTCTCGTAAGGCCCCGGAATGTCGATGTACGCAGAGTTGAAGCGCTGATAGGGAGGGGACTCTCGCACCAGCGCCCGCTCCCTACCCGGTATCGACACGATGTCCTCTGAACGGACGAACGCCTCGAGAGTATCGAGTTGCGCGCGCGCTCCGGCCACGGCGCCGCCGGCTGGCTTATTGGCATTCATCCGCTCAACGCAGCGGCGGATTGAGGCGCCGGGGGCGTATTCCCGGCAGGCGCTCCTGAGCGCCGCCAGGTTGCTCTCCAGATCGGCCCTTCCTTCCGCTTCGATGCTGTCGAGTGGAATCACCACCATCTCGGTCGACCGAAGCATGTCCCGAAAGAGCTCGGGACCGATTGCATAGGCACCGGTACCGCGCTTTTGCTCGGCCGCGAGCCAGGCATCCATCTCCTTAAGCGCCAACACCGCTGCCGCATTGGCGGAGGCGAAATCCCGGCGTTTCACCGAATCGGTCACCGAGTCGAAGACACTCGGCACATCCTGCTGCAGGTAGCTCACCAACCCGCCGATGCGACCGCGTCCGATGTCCGCGTATGCCCGCGGCATGGGAGTCTGCAGGTTGCCTCGCATGTGACTCAGAGCTCGGGGCAGCGACCGCGCCCAGCGGGTGTAGGCCCGCATTCGCTCCGGAAGCGGCGCGTAAGCTCGGGCGAGATACACGTTCGGATCGATCTGGTCGGCGTACCAGCTCGGGCTTCGGTGGGGCCAGTCCGCCCGCTCCAACCAGAACAGGTTACGATCCGTTACAGAGATCAGGTAATCCCGTTCCAGGCCACGACCCGCATCCGAGCTGTCGATGGGAAAAGCAGTAGCGCTGTCTCGCAGCTGGTGCAGCCGGCGAGTCCATTTTTGCAGACCGGCATCGCTCCAATCGGGGAACCGGCCGTCGAACTCATGCCGGCCCTGGTAGACCGCAAACAGCGGATTAGCCTCGAAGTAGGTCTCGACAAACCCTGAGACGAACTTGTCCCACTCCCGGGCAGCCATGCCCCCCTGCTGGGACTGACAGCCCGCAACGAGCAGTACGGCGACGACGAGACCCGACGAACTGAATCTGTGAACCATTCCTGCCTCCGGTAGGGTACCGGCGCTGTTGCGCCAGTTAGATTCTCCTCGTTTGTTTCGGACCATGCAAGGCACCCTCCCGCCAGCTACCGCCGTCGAGCTTCACGCGGCTTTACTTCAGGCGGCAATTACGGCGGGACTTGCCGTGCTGTGCGCTTTTCTCTTCTATCGATACCGCAAGCCCTACTTCGGCTGGTGGGCGGCCGCGTGGAGTTTGTATTTCCTACGAGTCGTCGCCATCACCAGTTTCCTGCATTCGTCAGACTGGATTTGGCTATACTGGCATCAGGTTGTCACCGGGTGGACGGCGCTCGCCCTACTCTATGCGGCGCTGGTCTTCTCCCGTCAGATCCGGTGGCACTGGTGGTATCTCGGCGTAGTGCTGTTTCCGCCGGTCTGGTCCTATGTCGCCATTTATCGGCTGGATCACTTCCTCTGGGCGGCGGGCCCAGCGGTGCTTTTCCTGAGCCTGGCTACCCTCTGGACCGGGTGGGTTTTCCTGCAGTACCGCCGCAAGGTTCCATCCAGTGGGGCTACGCTCCTATCGGTCGCGTTCGGCCTCTGGGGTGCGCACCACCTGGATTACCCTTTCCTTCGGGCCCGCGGCGCGTGGGCACCATGGGGCTACTATCTCGATATCTTGCTCGCGCTCGCCGTAGGAGCCGGCATCCTGCTCCTGGTTCTCGATGATCTCCGCCGGGGGCTGGCAGCGCTGTCTTCACTCTCCGGCGACTTGCAGCGGGCCGGCAGGCAGCTGGATGTGCTCGATGTCCTACTGGCCCGTCCCCTCACCCTGCCGGCAGTTCGGGGCAGCGCACTCTACCTGCTGGATTCAAACGGTGGCCGGTTCGTCCGCGGGGCGGGCGTATGCGCCAGATGGCCTGACAGCCAGATACCAGCATCAGGAGCCGCAGTGCTGGAGCGGGTGATCAACAGCGGCCGCCCACAGTTGGGCGGAAAGTGGACTGATGTGGAGCCCGGCGGATCCGCCTATGCTTACGCCGCAGTCCTGCCAATCCTGGGCGAACAGGGTGTAATCGCCGCTCTGGTTCTGGTAGGCCACGCGCGCGATCCTTTCACGGCCCTGGATGACAGCTTTCTGCTTGCCCTCGGCCACCAGGTGGGAGCGGCGCTGGAGAATGCTGACCTCTATAGCCGTCTCCAGGCTCGAACCGTTGAGCTTGCAAGGCTCTCTGCCCGGATGATCGAGCAGCACGAGGAGGAGCGCCGGCGGCTGTCCCGGGAGCTGCACGACGAAACGGCGCAGGTATTCTCCGCGGTTAAAATGGAGCTCGGCGTTCTGCGCGACACGGCTCAGCCGGTTCAGGCAGCTCGGCTCGACCAGGTCCTCGCGCTCATAGACACCGGCATCGGCAGCATCCGCAGCGTCACCAACGATCTCCGGCCGTCTCTGCTCGACGACCTCGGGCTGGTTCCCGCCCTGCGTTCCCTGGTGGCCGACTTCAGCGAACGCAGCGGCATCCGTACCGGGCTTGCGGTGCCATCGTCGCTCCCCGCTCTGTCCCTGGAGGCCGAGCTCGCGCTCTTCCGTGCCCTCCAGGAGGCGCTCTCCAACGTGCTGCGGCATGCCAACGCCCGCACCGTTGATGTCGGCATCTCGATCGACGCAGCGGGAGTGCTTCTTCAGGTTAGCGACGATGGGAGAGGACTACCGGGCGACGTGGCATCAGAGACGTTCGAGCTTCAGGGCCGCATGGGCTTGGCGGGTATGCGTGAGCGGATTACCGCACTGGGCGGCACCGTCCGTCTGCGGGCCAGAGACGGTGCGGGAGCGCTCCTCGAGGTGCTTGTTCCGGCGCCCGACCCCCGTCACCCATGACCCGGCCTATAAGAGTGCTCGTGGCCGACGACCACATGATCGTCCGGACCGGTATCCGCCATGTACTGGAGAGCGAGCCCGGCTTTGAGGTGGTAGGCGAGGCGGCAACCGGGCCCGATGCGGTGTCGCTGGCTGCCCAGCTCCAGCCCGATGTGGTGGTACTCGATATCTCCATGCCCGGCGAGTCGGGGTTTCAGGTGGCAGCCCGTCTCCGCAGCGGCCTGCCCGAGCCGCGGATTCTCATCCTCAGCATGCATGACAACGCTGAATACGTCCTGGAAAGCGTTCGCGCTGGAGCCCACGGGTACCTGTTGAAAGACACCGCTGCAACCGAGCTGCGCAGTGCCATCCGCACCGTGTGCCGGGGTGAGTCGTACTTCAGCCCCCCAATCGCCACCCGTCTCAGGGAGGCACTCAGGGGAGAGCACGAAACCCACGCCGGTACCCTCGCGCAGCTCACCGGCCGGGAACGCGAGGTTCTACTCGGCGTCGCGCGCGGGAAAACGAACAAGGAGATCGCCGGGGAGCTCGGCATCAGCCACCGTACGGTCGAGACCCACCGCGAGAGCCTGATGCGAAAGCTGCAGATCCGAACGGTGGCAGAGTTGACCCGGTTCGCGCTGGGTGCCGGAATCATCGAGGGGTAAGATGAAGGCTCTGATTATCATTAAACCATGACCGACGTCAAAGCCGTCCCGCCGAACCGCGCGGCTACCCCAGGATTCCCCGGCGCCGGGATCAAAACCGGCATCGTCATGATGAATCTTGGCGGGCCAGCCACGCTGGAAGAGGTGGAGCCCTTTCTTCTAGAGCTGTTCGCTGACCGCGAGATAATTCAGCTGCCGTTCCAGCGCTGGCTGGGGCCGTTTATCGCCCGCCGCCGAACTCCCAAGGTCCGGGGTCTCTACGCGGCTATCGGTGGTGGCTCCCCCATCCTGCGGTACACCGAGGCGCAGGGGAGAGGCATGGTTGCCCGGCTCGATCGGATTTCGCCGGAGACGGCCCCGCACAAATTCTACGTCGCTTTCCGCTATACTCGCCCGGGGAGCAACGATGCCTTGCTGGCGATGCGCGCCGATGGCGTCAAGCGCGCGGTGGCATTTACCCAGTACCCGCAGTTTTCCTGTAGTACCACGGGATCGAGCCTCAACGAGCTTTGGCGAGCCGCTAGCCGCACCGGACTGTGTGACGAGTTCGAGTGGAGCGTCATCGACCGCTGGCCGGTGCACCCAGGCTTCATAGATGCCATGACGGAGACGGTTCGCGATGGGCTCAGCCAGTTCGATTTAATCGATCGTGACCGGACCCTGATCCTGTTCAGCGCCCACTCTCTGCCGCTCGATGTGATTGACCGGGGGGACAGTTACCCACAGGAAGTGGGCGCCAGCGTACAGCGGGTGATCGAACAGCTGGGCACACAAAATCCGTACCTGCTGGCCTATCAGTCGGACGTAGGGCCAGTGAGATGGCTTGGCCCCAGCACCGAGCAGGTACTTCGTCGGCTGGGAGCTCGGGGTCAGAAGCACGTGCTTGTGGTGCCCATCGCCTTCACCAGTGATCACATCGAAACGTTGTCAGAGCTCGATCGAGAGTACGGGGAGGTAGCGCATCAAGCAGGCATCACTCAGTACAAACGCGCGCCGGCGCTGAACGACAGGCCGCTGTTTCTGGACGGCCTGGCACACATTGTCAGGGACCATCTCGCGTCAGGTGAAACGCACAGCACGCAGTATCGGACACGCTGCGCCGGATGTACCAATCCACAATGCCGAAACATTCTGAATCCAGCGAGCAGCGGCAGTAAAATCGCCCGCAGATAACAGGGATGCGTTGTGCGGTCTGCTGCTCCTAATCCTTCTATTCAGCTCTAAGATTCCGACTCACGGGGTAAAGCACTCTGCGGACGAGTCTGTCCGCCATCTGACGTACGACCTCCCGATCGGTATCGGTGAGCGACCCCAGCCGGGCCAGCGCCCATGCTGACTCCTGCTCCGCCATCTCCACGCCGAGCCGGTGCAGCTCAGCCAGTTTCGGGGCGACAACCTTCCCTCGCAGGCTCAGCCCCAGACGTTCCAGTTCCTCGTCCAGTATCCGCTCGGCCTCCTCCAGCGCCGCCGATGCTGCGCTCGCTGCAGGGCAGCAGAGCCGCTGCAGGTCGTCGAGATCGAAGAGATGGACTCCGGGAGTGTTTCTGGCCTCCGGATCCACGTTTCGAGGGACGGAGAGATCCACCACATAGAGCTCGCGGCCAGGCCGGCCCTCTACAGCCCGGGCGAGCTGTGCCGCCGAGACAACCGGGCGGGCACCGCCAGTGGCCACGAGCATAAGGTCTGCACTGATCAGCAGATCATCCAACTCTTCCCACCGTGCGACGGCAGCACCCCATGCCTCAGCCAAAACCTTTGCTCGTACGGGACGGCGATTCAGAAGTACGACTCTGGACGCGCCGTGCTCGTGCAGCGCGCGCAGGACGCCCTCGGCAGCCTCACCGGCTCCGAGCACCAGTGTCTGGCGAGAGCCGATCTGCCCCCATCGAGCATCCATCAGGTCGACTGCCGCAGAGCTCACCGACGCGGGATGACGGCCCAGCAGGGTTCCGGACCGCACTCGGCGACCCGCCGCCAAGGCCGCCGAGAAAATTAAATCCATATCGCGCGTGGTGGTCCCCGCTGCCCGGGCCGCGTCGTAGGCTCGTCGAACCTGGCCGAGGATTTCGGTTTCGCCAAGGATCTGGGAGTCGAGACCGGCCGTTACCACAAAGAGATGACGTACGGCCTCCAAGCTGTCGTATCTCTGAAGCTGCGCAGTTGAGACGCTGCCCCACCCTTCGGCGAAGTTGCGGAACCATGGTTCCAGGTCTGCCTCACCGGCCCAATACAGCTCGCACCGATTGCATGTGGAGAGAAGGAGAGAGGATTGGCCGGCCTCGCGCTGTTCCTGAAGCAGGGTCCCCGATTCTGTAGAAGCCACCGCGAAGCGCTCACGCGCTTCCACCGCGGCCATATGATGGCTGATCCCAATAACATGGAACGGTAGGTGTGGGGGCACGCCCGAACGCTACGAGGCAGTGCCTGCTCCTACAATCCGCGTCTACCCGGACTCCTTCTCCGTAACAATACGGAGAGTGACACCCCCGGGAGAAGCCCGGAGGTGTCAGACCCGTTCAAAGCACTTAACGTGGGGTTCTGCCGGCAGATCTTTCACCTTCGGGATCGCGAACCGAAATAGTATCACCGTTACAGCCCTGCTGCCCGGAGCTCTGGCCCACTACACCCTGCTGCTTCTGCGAGCCAGTCCTCACCTGCGCAGAGCCCAAGCCCTGCGATTGCACCCGGATCTCACGGGGCTTGGCGCGTTCGGCCTTGGGAATGGTTACAAACAGCACTCCGTTCTCATACCTGGCTTCGATCTTCTCTGGATCGATGGTGTTCAGTAGAACGAACGTCCGCTCGAAGACCCCGTAAGTGCGCTCGAAGCGGTGGACCCGCTCGCTGGTGTCTTCGCTGTCATGCTTTTTTTCACCGCGGATCGTGAGGATGTTGTTCTCCAGCGATAGCCGGACATCGTCCGAGTTCACACCCGGCAGCTCCATAGTGATCCGGAGAGAGTGTATCCTCCGAGACGTCTGTCGGGGCGAACCAAGTCGAGGTGATCACGTTTCCCTGTTCCGCGAATGCGGGTGCAGCAAAGGCCTCATCGAGGATACGGTTAGTCGCTGGAGCCCGAAGAGGCTTGCCGGGTCGCGGTGGCGAGCGATTGCCATATTTCCTCCTGTAGCAGCACTCCCATTGTGGTTAGAGACAGCGCCATTGTTGCGCGCGACCCTACCCTAGCAGTGGACGTGCCAGTTCAAACCCGGTTTTTATTTGTCAATTTGGCACAACGAGTCCGCCACGTGGCATACTGGGCGTGAGTAGAGGCAGAGGGGCCCTAAAGCTTGTTCGCTGCGCCTCTCATGGTTTCCTGATACAGATCGATCAGCGATCGCACCCGGGCCACGTGCTCTGGTACTTCGGAGGGATCAGGCCCAGTCGTGGTTCCGGTTCCACCACCGATGTCTTCCATGACTGAATCGCTGAGGGCCTTGAATCGTCCCGAATCGGCGTGGCCTACCCGATACAGATCGGCCTGCATGGAGGTAACCAGGTCCCCCGCCAGATTTTTGTACGCGGTCATGTTCTCGCGATTCGCTTCGGACCCGCTGGCCATCAGCTCCAGCTGGTTCTTCATGGCCGGGATAAGTCGAGGGGCCTCAAGCTCTGCCCCACTGTTGGTACCATCCAGACCATCTTCCCGAGCCCGATTCTCAGAATCCGCTGTGTAGGGGGAGGATGACGCATTTCCACGAGCGCCGGTTTCCGGAGCCTCGCGGCAGCCAGCGATTAGGAGGATGAGTGCAAAAAGGTGAGAAGGTCTCATGGGCGCTCTCGAGCTGTGAAGGTGGTACACAACAATCAATAGCTGCGGCTGGCGGCGGTCGGTGTCCCCGCGCACAGCCAGTTTCTATGCCAAAGGGTTGGCTCCCTTACCTGCCAAATAGCTTCCCTAGAACGCCGGTACTGGTCGAAGACTCAATTGCATGCGCCAGCTCGGCCATTGACCCGTACCGCTCTGCGGGGTTGACCGACAATGCCCGGGAAATAACGGCCTCCAGCTTGGAGGGCAGATCGGGCCGCACTGCGCGCAGCGGCAACGGTGCGCCTCGGAGCCTGGCGATCATGGTCTCCTGAGCACTCTTCCCGGTAAACGGGAGCTGTCCTGTGAACAGCTCAAAGGCTAGGATCGCAAGGGCGTAGACATCGCTCCGGCCATCCAGTGGCTTTCCCCGGATCTGCTCCGGGCTCATGAACTCCGGGGTACCAAGTACGATGCCCGTGGCGGTCAGTTTTACCACGTCAGGACCAGCCCGGCGCTCCTTGGCCAGGCCGAAGTCCATCACCACGGCTCGGAATCCGGTTGGTTCTTCGGGGTCCGGCACTAACATCACGTTTTCGGGTTTGAGATCCCGGTGAATGATCTGGAGCTCGTGGGCATGGCCCAGCCCGTTGCACACCTGCACCAGGAGGGGAATCCCCTCGGCCACTGAAAAGGGGCCCCGGCGCGCCTCGTGCTCGCTCAGAGGCTCGCCCTCTAGGTACGGCATCACCAGGTAAATGAGTCGGTCGGACGTCTCCCCGAGACGCAGTATGGGACACACGTTCGGGTGATTGAGTCGAGTGGCGATGGTGGCTTCACGTCGCAGCCGCTCGACCGAGGCAGGGTCCCGAGAGAGTCGCGGAATCAGGATTTTGACTGCCACCTGCTTCCCGCTGCCAATCTCCTGCGCCTGATAGACGTACGACATCCCCCCTTCACCCAGCTTGCGGTCGATCTGATAGCGCTGGTCGAGCACCTGGCCGGTGAGGCTTGCCAGAGCGGCTGTCAGGCGGTCGGGCGGACTGGCGGCAAAGCCTTCCGGAGCATCGTCCGACCGCCCGGCCGGCCGACTATCTCCCTCCGGAGCCGTTTCCACCAGCAGCGAGCCGTCTTTTACACAAAATCGCGCGGGAGCCTCGTACGTGGTTTGACATCGCGGGCAACGACGGTTGCTCAATCGCGGAACCTGTTCCGCCCATCGCTCTTGGCGCGGTAAAGGTGGGTATCCGCCAGCCGGAGCAGCGAGTCCGCATCGCTCACTCGCTCGTCCGGATAGGATCCGATTCCAATGCTGATCGTGACTCGCACCGGGCGGCCCTGCTCGCCGAAGTCATGGGCAGACACTCGCCGCAGAATACGCTCGGCGAAGTTGCGCGATTCCGCATTGGTAGTTTCCGGCAGGAGCACCACAAACTCCTCACCACCATAACGGGCAACGATATCCACTGAGCGCTGCTCCCGCTTGAGCAGATTGGCCAGCTGCTTGAGCACCCGATCGCCCACCAGATGGCCATGGGTATCGTTGATCTGCTTGAAGTTGTCGATGTCGACCATCATGCACGTGAGCATGGTGGCGTAGCGGGCGGCCCGATCCATCTCGTGCTCCAGCCTTTCCATGAGGGCCCGCCGGTTGAAGCAGTTGGTCAGCGGGTCGGTCTCAGCCAGATGCCGCATCTGTTCCTGGCCGAGTACGGCATTCTCGAGATCGTAGGCCCGCTCCAGCGCCGCCACGGCCGCGATTATCACTTCCTCGGCGAACTGGACATCGTGCTCGTTGAGTGGAGCGTCTTCGGTAGTGGTGCGGAGGAAAAATACGCCGGCCGGCTGTTGCCGCAGCGAAAACCGGAGGGCCACGGCAGACCGGGTCTGTACCGGCCGCCCCTCTGCTTCCCATTCCTCCCGGACACCGCGATAAAGCGGATCGGTCTGGACATCCCGGACCAGTACCGTTTCACCCGTGGTCAGTGCGCGCTTGATCTCAGGATAGCGTTTGAGGTCCACCTGGAGGTTGTGAAGCATGGGGTTTTCGAAGGCCGCCACCACGTTGCCCATTCCGTCCTCGGGATTGGCCATGATGATCGAGCAGCGCGCGATGCTTAGGCCCTGGGCCACCCTTCTTACCAGGATGCTGAAGATCTCCTCCGGCTTCAGCGATGCGGTCACCTCCTGCATGATGTCCATCATCTCGGAGCGGGATCTGGCTTCTGCGCGTGCCTGGTTCAGTTCCCGCCCCACCCGAAGGTGGGCCTTGACGCGGGCCAGAAGCTCCCGGACGCGAAATGGCTTGGGAATGAAGTCAGCGGCACCGAGACCCAGCGACCGAACCGTGGCCTCTTCGGGAGGCATCGATGAGATCATGAGGACCGGCAGATCCTTGAAGCGTGGATCTGCCTTGACCCGCTGCAGCAGTTGCAGACCATCGACTTTGGGCATCATGATATCGAGGAGAAGCAAGTCGAACTGTTCGGCGGTCAGGTGCTCGAATAGATGCTCGCCGCCAGGAGCGGTGAATACATCATACCCGTTCTCCTTGAGAATCCAGGACAGGGTCCGGGAGAGGGCTTGATCATCGTCCGCCACCAGGATCTTGGGAGCGACAGTCATCGATTGTTGCCCTAGGCTTGTCGAAGAGCCCGCCCTGAGCTCGTCGAAGTAGTCACCAGGTGATTGAACAGCTCGGGCTCGACATTACCCCCGCTTACTACCACGACCGTAGAGCCGGTGGGCTGTACGTGCCCGGCAAGGAGAGCGGCCGTGGTGACGGCTCCAGAGGGCTCGGTCACGAGCTTCAGCTCCTGGTATAGGAAACGCACCGCCGTGGCGATCTCATCCTCGGAGACCTGGACCGCCTCACGGACCACGCCGGACAGAACGGCGAAGGGCAACTCTCCGATGGACAGCGCAAGGAGTCCGTCGGCCAGGCTACGAGCAAGCTCCATTTTGACCGGCGCGCCCGCGTCGAGGGCACGTGCCAGCCGCGGAGCACTGGCTGGCTCGACCCCGATCACCCGGACGGAAGGCTTCACCGCCGCCACCGCGGCCGCAATTCCCGCGATGAGACCCCCACCACCCACCGGCACCAGTATGGTCTCAACCGCTGGACGGGCCTCGAGGATCTCCAAGCCGCAGGTGCCCTGACCCGCGATGACATCCAGACTTTCAAAGGGGGGGACCATGACAAGGCCGCGTTCCTCGGCCAAAGCCTTGGCGCGCTGGTAGCGCTCGGCGGAGCTGTTGCCGGCGAAAATCACCTCTCCCCCCTGCCGCCGGACTCCATCCACCTTTATGGCAGGGGCCCGTTCCGGCATGACGACCACGGCCTTCGTGCCAAGCAACCGCGCCGCGAGCGCAACCGCCTGTCCATGGTTGCCGCTGGAGTAAGTAATTACCCCCCTACCCCGCTCCTCCTCGGAAATCCTGGATACGGCCGTGTAGGCCCCTCGGATCTTGAAGGCGCCGATAGGCTGGAGGTGCTCGCACTTGGCGGCTACCGGAACCTGAAGCCGGTTTGCAAGCATCGGGATGTCGAGCAGGGGCGTCTGGACCGCGATACCCTTGAGTCCTCGCGCCGCGCTGCGCAGCGCCTCGATCGGCACTGTGACACGTGTGGCCGGCAAGATCCTGGGCGTGGGTTCAACGCAACGCTCTCGAGTGGAGGTCATGGCCCAATCATAACCTACTCCAGCGCGGCCGTTGGAGAGGCCTCATTGCTGCCCGCCACCTCCTCCGCACCTCCCTCATCCTCCTTTACCACCCGGGCAACGTCCACCACCGCATCGCCGGAATCGAGATTCATCACCTTCACGCCTTGCGTGTTGCGGCCGATTACCCTGATCCCATCGACCGGCAGCCGAATGATCACACCGTGCCGCGTGATCATCATGAGCTCGTCGTCTGGGATGACCTCCTTGAGCGCCACAATCGATCCGGTCTTGTCGGTCTTCTTGAGAGTGATAATGCCCTTGCCCCCCCGCTTCTGGACTCGATAGTCCGAGAGCTCCGACCGTTTGCCGAAGCCCTTTTCACTCACCACCAGGAGGCTCGCGTCGCGGCGGACCACCACCATTCCGATGACTTCGTCGCCCTTCTCCAGCTCGATGCCTTTCACCCCGGTGGTGGCCCGCCCCATGTCGCGGACATCACTGTGGTGGAAGCGAATGCTCATGCCGTCTTTCGTTGCCAGGATGATGTCGCTGTTCTGGTCGCACACCTGGACGTCGATAAGCTCGTCATCCTTCTCTACGTTGATGCCGCAGATCCCGTTCGCCCGGACGTTTCCATAGGCCGAGAGAACCGTCTTTTTCACGGTGCCCTGGCGGGTGGCGAAAATGAGACTCTGATCTTCGGTGAACTCGCGCACCGGTACCAGCGAGGCTATTTGCTCGTCCGGCCGGATGGCGATGCAGTTGACCACCGGTTTGCCGCGGGCGGCACGGCCGGCCTGGGGGATCTCATGCACCTTCAACCAGTAGACCTGACCCCGGTTGCTGAAGAACATCAGGTAATCATGGGTGCTCGCTATGAAGAGATGCTCGACCCAGTCGTCGGCCTTGAGGTCGGCACCATTCAATCCCCGACCCCCGCGGCGCTGCCGTTTGTATGTGGTGATGGGAATCCGCTTGATGTAACCGCCGTGGGAGACGGTGATGACCATGTCTTCTTCGGCGATCAAATCCTCGACCGTGAACTCCCCCTGGTCCGCCACTATCTCGGTACGGCGGTCGTCACCGAAAGTGCCTCCCACCTCTTCCATTTCCTCTTTTAATATGGCCATGCGCTTCGGCTTGGATGCCAGGATGCTCTTCAGATCCTTGATGGTGGCCCGCACCTCCTTCAGCTCGGCATCGAGCTTCTCGATCTCCAGCCCGGTGAGCTTGGCCAGGCGCATGTTGAGGATGGCGTCGCTCTGCTTCTCGCTGAAGCCGAATCGTTTACGAAGCTTGGCATCGGCCTCAGGGGTGTCCTCGGACTTGCGGATGATCTTGATGACTTCGTCGATGTTATCGACTGCGATTTTCAGCCCGTCGAGGATATGCTCCCGCGCCTGGGCGGCATCGAGATCGAACTGGGTACGCCGGACAATGACCTTGTGGCGGTGGTCGATGAAGTGCTGCAGCAGCTCCTTCAAGTTCATGATCTTCGGCGCACCGTTGGTCAGCGCCAGCATGATCACGCCGAAGGTGGTCTGCATCTGAGTATGTTTGTAGAGCTGGTTCAGCACCACGTTGGGAATGGTGTCGCGCTTCAATTCGATGACGATCCGCATTCCTTCCTTGTCGGACTCGTCATTGATGTTCACGATCCCTTCGATCTTTTTCTCGCTGGCAAGCTCCGCGATCGCCTTGACCAGGTTTTCCTTGTTGACCTGATAGGGAATCTCGGTGACGACGATCTGTGAGCGATTGCTGGTCTCCTTCTCCTCGATCTGTGCCCGGGCACGCATGACGACGCGGCCGCGGCCGGTCTCGTAGGCTTCCTTGATGCCTTCCCGGCCGTAGATGTAGGCTCCGGTAGGAAAATCGGGGCCTTTGATGGCTTTCCGGAGCTCACCGATAGTGGCGTCGGGGTTATCGACCAGGAGCTGCACCGCCTTCACCACCTCCCGCAGGTTGTGGGGCGGGATGTTGGTGGCCATGCCGACAGCGATGCCGCTCGACCCGTTCACCAGGAGGTTGGGAATCTTCGCCGGCAGAACTGTCGGCTCCTGGAGCCGGTCATCAAAGTTGGACTGGAAGTCGACGGTATTGCGGTCGATGTCCTCCAGCATCGTCATGGCGATGCGGGTGAGCCTGGCCTCGGTATAGCGATAGGCGGCTGCGGGGTCACCGTCCACCGAGCCGAAGTTGCCCTGCCCGTCTACCAGTGGATACCGGAGGGAGAACTGCTGTACCATGCGAACCAGTGCGTCGTACACCGAGCCATCGCCGTGGGGATGGTACTTCCCGAGCACGTCGCCCACCACGGTTGCGGATTTCTTATAACCCCGGCCCGGCACCAGACCCAGCTCGTTCATGGCGTACAGGATTCGGCGGTGAACCGGCTTCAGCCCGTCCCGAACGTCGGGCAGCGCCCGCGAGACGATGACGCTCATCGAATAATTGATGAACGACTGCTGCATCTCCTCTTCGATGAGCCGGGGCAGAATACGTTCGCGCGAGTTGGGTGCGGTCATGGAGTTCCTGAGCTGGGGCAAACGGCCGGAAGCGGCCTGGCATTGAAATATAGCAGACAGCGGCAGGCACCAGCAACCCTCGGTCGCAGGCGGAAGCGTCGTACTGACAAGCAGTTAGTAGACAATCTGCCGCCTGGAGCCGAACCCGGTTCAAAGGTCCTGCTCAGTGGCCGATACTTCCAGGAAACACCCATTTCACCCGCCAGCGTTCCTATCAGGAGCCTGACATCCCCAGACGCGCGATGCTGTTCATCCTGGCCTTTTGGGCCGCTCCATCAGCGCTGATAGCGCAGAGCAAGGCCGCAAGCGGCTTCGACAGCTTCCTTTTGTTGGTCTCGCCTCGCGACACCGTATCCATCAAGAAGAGCTTGCGGGCCGCCGGCGAATCGGGCACACTGGCGGAAAATCGCCGGCAGCAGGCGGAAACCATGCGCCTGGGTGCCAGGGCCCGTATCGAGGCGAAGAAGGTGGAGATCAGCCGGATCAAGGAGCGGGTGGCTGTCGCGAAGAAAGAGAACCGCGAGGCCGACCGAGCCGGCCTCGAAGCCGAGCGGAAGGCAGCGGAGCGCGAAATAGACCTGCTAGAGGTTCGCGAAGAGCTGCGGCAAGCGGAGACTGATCTCGAGACCAAACGTGCTGAGCTGGCAGGCGTTACTCACAAAGCCTTGCAGCTGGAGCTTCAGTTGGCAACAAGGCGAGCCGGGCGATCACGCGCTCCGGTCGGGGGAGCCGGAGGAGCCAGCCTGGACCGGGTCATCGGCGAGCTTGAGAAACAAACACTCGAAGCGCAGCGAGTGCAGGCCCGTCCAGCGAGGACGTGGCGGGTCGGGAGATACGGGTCATCGACCGGCGGCTGGACCTGCTGGATGCGCAGCAGAGAGTCTTGAGTGGCAAGTAGAGATCAATAGCACCGTCCCCGCTCCCCAGCCCACCACTGGTGCAGCCTTCGGTTGCACCACCTTCCCAATAAGCAGCCCATCGCGATCCAGCACTCTGAAGATCGTGACTGGCTTCCGGCTCTCCATCTCGACCATTCTCCACCTCAGTTCTAGTTCGGATCCCAGGCGCTTCATCGTAGAGTACTGTTGAGATGCCTCGATCAGGCGCAGGGTTGCTTCCCAGGCTCCCAACCGAAGCAACCCTTCGTCCGCAGGCCGTGTCAGAGGTGCAGTTCGAAGCCATCATCCCACCATCCGGAGCCGGGTGCGCGAACGAGAGCTGATCGGCCGAGTGTTGGCGGGTGACCCGAGCGCCGAGCGCGCCATGTATGATGCGCACGTGGATCGGGTCTTTCGGCTGGTCTTCCGGATGTCCGGAGATCTCGACCGGGCCCAGGACTACACCCAGGAGACGTTCATAAGAGCCTTCGAGAGGCTGCGCGAGTTCAGAGGTGAAGCGGCGCTTTCGACCTGGCTGGGGTCAATTGCCATCTCGATCACTCTCAACGGTTTGCGGAAGGTCCGACGAGCCATGGATCGGGAGGTGACTCTGGATGACAGCATGCTCGCAGGCCGGCCTGATCGCGTGGCTGAGCCGGACCTAAAGGAAAGATTGTCCCGGGCCATCGATGACCTACCCGACGGATACCGAGCTGTTTTCGTGATGCATGATGTGGAGGGGTACACCCATCAGGAGATCGCGGCGTCGCTCGGCGTGCACCCTGGCACCTCCAAGGCTCAACTATTTCGGGCCCGTGCCCGGCTGCGAGAGGCACTTGCTGATTTCGCCAAGGAATGAACGATATGCTGGATGACCGCCTGGACGATCAGCTCCACGACGCCGCTCGCGGCTACAACCCGCCCCCGGAAACACCCCGCGAGGAGATGTGGGCGGTTATAAGGGCGAAGAGAGCTGGCGGACAGCCGGAGAGCCGGGCAGATGGACGGATCAATGAGCTTAGGCTGTCGTCCGTCCCCCCGTCCGCCCGTCCATCGGTGCGCTTCCTCCGGTGGCCCGTAGGCATCGCCGCCCTGTTGGCCATCGGGATTGGGCTCGGTCGCCTCTCCGCACCGCGGCCGGAAGCCGCTGCTCCGCCGGCTGTTGCTGCGGTAATCCCACCCCGCGTGAGCGAGGTGGCCTATCAAGTCGCTACCACAGAGCATCTGGGGCAGTCCGAAGCTTTTCTTACACTGTTCCGGGCCTCTGTATCTCGTAGCGGAAACGAGCAGCTCGCCTCTGTCACCGCACGCCAGCTGCTGGCTACCAACCGCCTTCTCCTCGATTCACCGGCGGCCAGCGACGGCCGAACCCGGCTGCTGCTTCAGGATCTGGAGCTGGTACTGGCTCAGATTGCCCAACTTTCGCCCCGCCCGACCTCTCCCGATCTGGATCTCATCACCAACGGGCTGGAAGACAGCGGCGTGATGTCCCGCCTGAGGACGGCGGTGCCGTCCGGCGCGAACCCAACGCAAGGAGTTCTCTGATGTACGGCATGCTGAACGGCCTGGCGCTGGCAGTAGCGGTAGCCATTGGCGATCAATGGCTCATGCCGATGCTCTCGGGCATGGGACGAACAACCGACAAAGTTTGGTCGAGCAAGGACCGATCCGGCTGGCCCTTGACGTGGCTCCGCGATGAGCCGGCCGATTCGATCTACCGCCTCGCCCGTGAAACCCTGAACCGGCGCGACTATCGGGGGGCTGCTGAGCTCTTTGCCCAGATCCCGCTTCGATTTCCCCGCTCGAGCTATGCTGGGGACGCGTTGTATTGGCAGGCCTTTTCTCTCTATCGCGCGGGCGGAGAGCGCGACCTGCGTCAGGCGCTCACTACCTTACGGCAGCAGAGAACCCTCTTCCCCAAGGCCGCCACCAAGGGCGACGCGGCCACGCTGGAACGTCGGATCCAGGGAGAGTTGGCGCGGCTGGGAGATAGCGAGGCAGCGGCACAGGTAGCCGAAGCTGCGAGCAATGCCGGTGATGAGCCCCCCACTCCTCCAGTTCCTCCAGTTCCCCCGGTGCCACCCGTCCCGCCAGTGCCCCCGGTGCCCCCCTCCGGCTTCTCGAGGTCCCGGGGCGACGCATGCGCCAGCCGCGATGACGATATGAAGGTCGCCGCTCTCAACGCGCTGCAGCAGATGGATGCGGAGCGGGCCCGCCCGGTGCTCCGGCGAGTTCTGGCGCGCCGTGACACCGGATCGGTCTGTCTGCGCCGCAAGGCTGTTTTTCTGGTGGCTCAGCAGGAGGCGGATGGGACTGAAGACATTCTGCTGGAATCCGTCCGCAACGACCCCGATCCCGAGGTGCAGCGTCAAGCAGTGTTCTGGCTCTCTCAAGTGGGGACCGAGCGCGCCGTGAAAGCGCTGGATTCGATCCTGCGGTTCTCGAAGGACCCCGACATCCAGGACAAGGCGGTATTTGCGCTATCACAGCACAACCGACCCGGTGCGCAGCAAGCGCTCCGAGCCTACGCTGAGCGTGGCGACTTGCCTGAAGCCGCCCGAGAGAAGGCCATCTTCTGGTTGGGCCAGGCCGGTTCGGCCGATAACGCCGCGTTCCTGCGCTCGTTGTACGGCCGCCTGAAGAGTCAGCAGCTCAAGAAGAAGGTCATCTTCTCGCTTTCTCAAATGGATGGCCCGGAAAACGGCAAATGGCTGCTGGGGCTGGCGCGGGACACGTCGCAAGGCATCGAGATGCGAAAGCAGGCCCTCTTCTGGGCCGGTCAGTCCGGAGTTCCCATCACCGAGCTCACGTCCTTGTATGGCAGTATCGGTGATCAAGCAATGCGGGAGCAGCTCGTGTTTGTCTACTCTCAGAGAGATGAACCAGCAGCGGTGGAGAAACTGATCGACATCGCCAAGCGTGACCCCAATCCGGAACTTCGGAAACGGGCGTTGTTTTGGCTCGGTCAATCGGAGGACAGCCGGGCAGTACAGGCGCTGCAGGATGTTATCGAACAGCCTTGAAGGATCGAGCCATGCTCAGGGTATTAAAACATCTGATGGTTCTGGCCGTGGTACCGGGATCTCTCCCCGCCCAGACCTTGGAAAAACGGGTCAGCGCACAGGGCGACGGCACCGTACGGCTGAGCTTTCCCGCCCGCCCGGGGACCTGCGGCGGTGAAGCCAGCGGGATTAGCCTGAGGCATACCAATGAAGAATGGCAGCCGGACTGCCAACCTCGACTGGTGCGGGTTGCGCTGCGACTGAGCAGCGGCCTGGTCCATTCGGTTCGCACGTACGTCGGGGGCCATTGGCTTCCGGACTCCTCTGCGGCGGATCTCGGCACAGTAAGCCCGCGTGAAGCCGCGTTCTACTTTATCACCCTCGCCGAGCGAACCGGGGGCAGGCGCCTTGCCGGCGATCCCCTGCTGCCGTCGGTCCTGGCGGATAGCGTTACGATCTGGCCCTCTCTTGTCAGGATTGCCAGACGCCCGCGAATCTCACGGGAGATCCGCGGCCGAGCCGTGTTCTGGTTAGGCCAGGCTGCCGGTGCCGCGGCCGGCGGGGCCCTCGACTCGATTGCCACTGACGACACAGGCGACCGCGAGGTGCGCCAGCAGGCCATCTTCGCTCTCTCCCAGCGTTCCAGCGACGAAGGCGTGCCGGCTCTCATACGGATCGCCCGGACCAATGCCGATTCGGAGTTGCGGAAGAGTGCCCTGTTCTGGCTGGGACAGACCGAGGATCCTCGCGCGCTGGACCTCTTCGAGGAAATTCTGAAGTAGGCAACCCTTTGGTTGTTCCCTCCGTCTAAGCCTCGCGTTCGATACACCCGCGTAGGGCCGGGATCTCACCGTTCACCCCGCGCGCCGTCTCCCTACCCTTTCAACAGGTGGAGGTTCGCGAGTGAGCGACCTGACCGCTATGGCACTCTCCCTTGTCTTGGCGGGCCTTGGTCCCATGGGCCAGGGCGACTCTCTAGAATCCGACAGCGTGGGCTCTCCCGCGGTTCATGCCTCCCGCATCGGCAGCAACGTCATCACCCTGGATGGTGTTCTATCGGAGGGCGACTGGTCAAAGGCACGTCCAGTCTCCAGCTTCACGCAGCGAGAGCCCAACGAGGGTGCGTCGGCAA
This sequence comes from Gemmatimonadales bacterium, assembly GCA_013813435.1. Taxonomy (GTDB): domain Bacteria; phylum Gemmatimonadota; class Gemmatimonadetes; order Gemmatimonadales; family GWC2-71-9; genus CAVVWJ01. Next base: position 18,617 of record JACCRS010000034.1, on the reverse strand, counting down.
CCGAGCGAACAGAGGTACGCGTCCTCTATGACAATGACGCGCTCTACGTCGGCGCTCGCCTGTATGATCGAAGCCCCGACTCGGTCAAGGCTCAGCTCGCCCGCCGCGATCGTATCGTAAGCGCCGATCGTTTCATTGTGTTCCTCGATGCGTATCACGATCGCCGCACCGGCTTCTTCTTCGGGATCAACGCCGGGGGGACATTGTACGACGGAACCCTATACAACGATGACTGGGACAGCGACACCTGGGATGGGGTGTGGGAAGGCAGCGCGGCGCGCGATTCTCGAGGGTGGACCGCCGAGCTCAGGATTCCATATTCGCAGCTTCGGTTCCAGCGGCAGAAAGCTCATCGCTGGGGCATAAACTTCAAGCGGGAAATTGCCCGTCGCAATGAGCGCTCATACCTGGTCTACACTCCCAGCAACGGGAGCGGATTCGTCTCGCGGTTCGTGGATCTTGTAGGTCTCGATGACGTTTCGCCGCCCGCTCGTCTGGAGGTACTGCCCTACCTTACCACGCGGGCGGAGTATCTGAGCCACGAGGCCGGCGATCCGTTCAACGACGGGTCCCGCTTTGGCGCCGGGATGGGCGGCGACCTCAAGCTGGGTATCGGAAGCAACCTGACGCTCGACGCGACGGTAAACCCCGACTTTGGGCAAGTCGAGGTGGACCCCGCAGTGGTCAACCTGAGCGATGTCGAGACCTTCTTCGAGGAGCGGCGCCCCTTCTTTGTTGAGGGTGCCAGCATCTTTGACTTTGGTTATGGCGGGGCCAATGACAATTGGGGCTTCAACTGGGCGAGCCCCAGCTTCCTGTACAGCCGCCGGATCGGCCGGACACCCCAGGCTGAGCTTCCCGACGATTACGACTATTCCAGCGTACCAAGCGGCAGCAATATCCTCGGTGCCGCCAAGCTCTCGGGGAAGGTAGGGAGCTGGAGCATCGGCACGCTCAGCGCCGTAACCAGCCGGGAACGGGCCCAGTTCTCCCTGGGGCAGCAGCGCTGGCGCCAGGAGGTCGAGCCGCTCACGTATTACGGCATCTACCGCGCGCAAAAGGAGATCGGGAACGGCCGGCATGGGCTGGGCCTCATGGGTACACTCACGGCCCGATCCTTCGATGAGGCCCCGCTGCGGGACGAGCTGAGCGCCAACGCGGCTGGTTTCGGCCTGGACGGGTGGACCACTCTGGACAAGGACGCAGTGTGGGTTGTAAGCGGCTGGACCGGGCTGAGCCGAGTGGCAGGCAATGCCGAGCGGATGCGGAACCTGCGGGAGAGCTCGATACACTATTTCCAGCGGCCGGATGCCGGCTATCTCGCCATCGATTCGGGCAGCACATCGCTCTCCGGCTACGCTGGCAGGCTTTCGCTCAATAAGCAAAAGGGCAACTGGATGTTCAACTCGGCGCTGGGCGTGGTCGACCCCGGCTTCGACGTGAACGATCTCGGGTTCCAGTTCAGAGGAGACCAGCTCAACTCGCATGTGATGTTTGGTCACAAGTGGACCCGCCCCGGCCCGGTGTTCCGAAGCTGGCGCCTTAGCCTTGCCGGGTTCCGGAGCTACAACTACGGCGGCGACGTGACCTGGACGGGACTCTTCCTTACCGGTCTGTACGAGCTCAGGAATTTCTCCAACGGGCGCTGGTTCGTGGCCTACAACCCCAGGACGTTGAGCGACCGGCGGACCCGGGGTGGACCGCTAATGGTCAACCAACCTGGGGTGGAGTGGGACTTCCAGCTCGCGTCCGATCCAAACAAGCGATGGATTTACGGTGCAGGGCTACATGGTAACCACTACCAGAAAGACTGGGAGCAGAGCTGGACCGCCTGGGCTTCTCTCGAGTGGAAGCCAGGCGCGAGGCTCTCGCTCAAAGTAGAGCCTCAAATAGAGCGGACCGGCACGTCGGCGCAGTATGTGGACACGTTCGACGACCCGGGGGCAATACGCACCTTTGGGCATCGCTACGTCTTTGCCGATTTAGATCAGACGACTCTCTCGGCTAGCGTCCGCCTCAACTGGATCTTCACCCCCCGACTGAGCCTCGAGGTTTATGCCCAGCCGCTGCTCTCGTCCGGTCGATACACCGGGTTCAAGGAGCTGGCGCGACCCCGAAGCTACGACTTCACCCCCTACGCCGACCCTTCACCGACCGTTGACCCTGATCGGATCATCCTAGACCCCGATGGTGCGAGTGGGCCTGCGGCTGGGCAAGAGATTGACGACCCGAACTTCTCGCTCGCCTCGCTCCGAGGTAACGCCGTGCTCCGGTGGGAGTATTCGGCGGGGTCAACCCTCTTTCTGGTTTGGACCCAGAACAGGTCCGATAGCGAAAGCACGGGTTCGTTCCGGACCGGGCGGGCACTGGACCGGCTCGGGCGAGCGGCAGGGGACAACATCTTCCTGGTGAAGGTATCCTATTGGTGGAATCCATGATTCCGATCAATCCCAGAGGACGCCCGAGTCGCTCTGGCTCAGTTGCTGGCGGCTCCGCGGGCTCAACGAGTACCTTTGCTCCTCCTGAGCGAGTGTACTCACCCTAATCCCTGCCGACATATGGAATGGATCACCAGCCCTGAAGCATGGATTGCCCTCCTTACGCTGACCGTCCTGGAGATCGTCCTCGGCATCGACAACGTGGTTTTCATCTCTATCCTGGCGGGTAAACTGCCGCCGGAGGAGCAAGCCAAGGCACGACGTCTCGGCCTCGCTCTGGCCATGCTCATGCGTATTGGTCTTCTATTTTCGTTGAGCTTTATCATCCAGCTCACCGCGCCGCTGTTTACCGTGTTGCGCGAGGAGATCTCCGGACGTGACCTGGTTCTTATAATCGGCGGCTTGTTTCTGCTCGCCAAGAGCACCCACGAGATTCACGAGCGGCTCGAAGGCGAGGAAGGAGACGCGTCGGTCCGGGTCAGGCCTTCACTGACCAGCGTGCTGGTGCAGATCATGCTGCTCGACATAGTGTTCTCTCTCGATTCGGTGATCACGGCGGTCGGGATGGCGGACGATCTTGGCGTGATGATCACAGCGGTGGTCATCGCCGTGGGCTTTATGATGGTCTTTGCCGGACCGGTGAGCAACTTTGTCGACCGCCACCCCACGGTGAAGATGCTGGCCCTCAGCTTCCTGCTGCTCATCGGACTGGCGCTGGTGGCCGATGGCCTCAACCAACACATTCCCAAGGGCTACATCTACTTCGCGATGGCGTTCTCGGTAGGGGTGGAGCTGCTGAATCTGAGAATGCGGAGGGGGAGGAAGGAGGCGGTGAAGCTGCGCAGCCATATGTAGAGCGGCTAGATTTCGTTCTGTGTCCGCCCCCAAATACCTCCTCCTGACCGGAATCTGCGCCGGGCTCCTGCTCGCTTGCGGAGACTCGAAGCCGCCGGCTCCGGCCGTAGACCTCCCTGCCAGCGGCGACACGGTGAACACGCGGGACTCGGACGTAACCGGAGCGGCGTGGCTGGGCAATCACCGATGGGCGGTGCTTGCCGCACCGAACGAGACGGCGGGAATCGCCGATTTCTCAACCGGGAAGATCAGACAGCTCGGCACCGGTCGGCCGGAAGCCATTCGGAACCCGACGACGCTGTTTGTGTCGGAAGACAGTTTGTACGTTGGCGACTGGAGTCTTCGGCGCACCACGCTATGGACGATGGAAGGCCGCCTGGTGCGATCAGTTCCCACTTCCGATGCAGTCCGGGGCTCTTTACCACAGGCTCGGGATGCCCTAGGCCGCTTCTATGCCGACTTGTTCCCCCGTCCTGGAGCGGACGGCAGCGGAAATCGAGACTCTGCTGCCGTACTTCGGGTGGACCCGACCTTCAACCGGGCGGATACCATCGCTCGGCTGGCGCCACTCGATATCGCGGAGGTTACCGGAGATGCCGGACGCCGGTTCGAGCGGCGGGTTTTCGGGGGACTGGACCGCTGGGGCGCGTTGCCGGATGGCTCGCTTTGGGTGGCGCGAGTATACGAGAACCGAGTCGATTGGCGAGCTCCGAATGGTACCTGGACCCGCGGCGAGCCGTTGCCTGACAGGGTACTCGAGGTTACCCGGTACGACCGGGAGCTATTCCTGCAGGGATTTCCCCCCGAGCTCCGTGCCACCGCCCAGCAGCTCCCTTTTGCGCCGATCAAGCCGCCCTTTGAGGCGGCGTTCACCGGCACCGGTGGGCAGGTCTGGCTGGAAAAGAGCCGCGCCCCGACCGACTCCTCCCGCGCTTATCACGTAGTGGATCGGAAGGGACAACTAGCCCGTGAAGTCCGGGTACCCGGCCAAAGACGCATACTCGCTGTGGGCGACGGCGCGGCCCTGGTGGCGGAGCGCACTCCGGACGGCACCAGGCTTCTGCAGGTCGGGCTGCCGGCGGTGGGCCAACCCCAATGACGCTCCTCCTTTTCTTGCGATCAGCCCGGGACTGTTGCCAATGAGGCTTGTATACGCCATTCCCACATTCGTCCTGGCCACCGCGGCGGCCTGCAATCGCGCGGAGAGTCAGATCGGCCTGCGGCTGGAGACAAAGCTGCCCGCCTGGTACGGTACACTCAGTAATGTGGTGGAGTTGAAGGACGGGCATGTGGTCTTCACGGATACCAAAGACAAGCTCTTCCTTCGCGCGGATCTCAAGACGGGCAGAGTGGACACCCTGGGCAGGCGGGTCGACTCTCTCGCGGTGGGCGCCCCCGCCGGCGAATACCGGTTCCCGGGCTGGGTAGCGCATCTGGCGGGCGATACTGTGGCGCTAGTGGATTTCGGCGCTATCCGGACAACTCGATGGAACGAGCGGGGACGACCCATCGATGTTCTCCCCATCTCGCCGGTCTCCGGACAGACCCCGGTGCTCCTGTACGACACCGTAGGACATGGCTATAAGATCGACTACCAGGCGATCCTGGGCGGCGGCGATCCGGGCCGCTCCCTGAGACCCGACAGCATACCGGTGCTTCGAATCGCGTTGAGAAGCGGTGTGGTCGACACCATCGCTCAATTGGCGGCCCCGGAATACGGTGACGCGTCCTTCGGCGACCAGGTGCAGCAAGCCGCGACAGTCTTCGCTCCCAACGATCACTTCGGTGTCCTGCCGGATGGAACTGCATGGGTGGCACGGGGGCACGGAAACCGGGTCGACTGGCGCGCTCCGGGAGGGGCTTGGCGCCGGGGTCAGTCGCGCAAATACACCAAACTTCCGGTGACTCAGGCCGACAAAGACCGGGTGCTTGCTCAGGTTCGCGAGCAGGGCAAGCAGTTCGGGATGCCTCAGGATCTACGCATCGACTATCCCTTTGCGAAGACCAAGCCGCCGTTTGATTTTGCCCTGGGCCGGCCCAATGGGGAGGTCTGGCTCCAGCGTCCCCGGGCTCGCGAGGACGCCGCTCTGGTGTACGATATTGTGGACCGGCAGGGCAAGTGGCGGCGGGAAGTCACCTTTCCCGCCGGCGCCGCTCTTGCCGGATTCGGCGCCGAGGGCGCGGTTTACGCGTCCATCAAGGGCGAGGGTGCAAAGCGAACGGTAGGGCGGTTCAGGCTGCAGTAGAACTGTCATCCTGAGCAAAGCGAAGGACCACAAAGCTAATCCAATATTGGCGGGTCGCCTCCGGGCGGCACGTTGGGCCCTTCCCGATCCGCGGTCCGGCGGTCCTGCCGCTGGCCCTGCTCATACCAGCGACGCGTTATCTCACCGGCGAGATCCCGGTTCCCCAGTCCGAATGCGAGGCCGACTGCCAGCGCCGCGGCGCCGAGGATCAGGGTGAACGCGGCTGTTACGATTTCCTCCGCCACGCCCACCTGTTGCAGTGCCATGAATAGGGATATCAGGATCACAGCACCCTTGGCCAGCTTCGCCACCGTCGGCACACCGGCCACTCCGCCGGCCGACGCGACGATCAAACCTCGGACGAATTCGCCAACGATAATCCCGAGAATCACGATGACGATTCCGGCTATCAGCGTGGGGATGAAGGCGAGCATTACACCGAACATCTCGTTGATGCTCTCGAGGCCCAAAGCGGTGCTGGCAAGCAGGATCACCACCAGCATTACCAGCCAGAACAGGAGCTTCGTCAGCGCCCGCACCGGATCGAGCCGCGAGCCCGCGCGGACCACTGCCTGATCCAGCCCTCCGGCGCTGGCCATGCGATTGAAGTCCATGCGCTTGAGGGTATCATCCGCCCAGCGTTGAATCTGGAGCGCGAGGAAGTAACCGGTGAGCAGGATAACAGCCGCACCTATCAGGGCCGGGAGCACGTTTCCGATCTGTTCGCCACCAATGAGGATTCGTTCCCAGAGTTCGTTCACTGTGCCACCTCGATCACGAGTTTGCCGACCTGCTCTCCCCGTTGCAAGCGCTCGTAAGCTGCAGGGGCTTCTGCGAGCGGGACTACCCGGTCGATAACCGGCCACAGGCGCCCTTCCGCCGCATGGCGCACGATCTCGGCGTACTCCTGGAGGCTGCCCAGCGTCGATCCGAGAATGCTCCACCCATGCCAGAAGAGGCGGCGGAGATCGAGTGAAACCATGGGCCCCGTCGTGGCGCCACAGACGACGAGACGCCCGCCTCTGCGGAGAGATCCGAGCGAAGCCGGCCAGCTCTGCTCGCCCACGCTGTCTACCACCACGTCCGCGCCGCGCCCGGCTGTTTGTCGCCGGACCTCGGATCGAATGTCCATCCGCTGGTGGTTGAGCACGATGTCGGCACCGAGATTCAGCGCCACGTCTAGTTTAGCGTCCGAGCCGCTGGTGACTATAGTGCGACCACCGATCAATTTTACGATTTGAAGAGCAGCAATCGCGACCCCTCCACCGATGCCCCAGATCAGCACTGTCTCGTCCGCCCGCAGACGGGCGCGAGTCGTTAACATGCGCCACGCCGTGAGTGTGGCCAGGGAGAACGCGGCGGCCTGGGGCCAGGGCATGTTCGCCGGAACGGCAGCCAGGTTCCGCGCCGGGACAACGATGTACTGGGCAACTGTCCCGGCCCGATGTTCTCCCAGCACCTTTAAGCTCGCGCAAAGGGAGTCCTCTCCCTCGAGACAAACCGGGCACTCGCCACAGGAGAGAGCCGGGTTGATCATCACCCGGTCGCCAGGCTTGAACTGGCGAACCGCCGAACCTACCCGGTGCACCACACCGGCCCCGTCGGAACCCACGACATGCGGAAAGGTCAGACCGGATCTCGGGAGGCCGGTGGCCACGAAAAGATCCAGCCGGTTGAGGGCTGCTGCGTGGACTTGGACGGTTACATCATCGGGTTTTTGGATGGCGGGGTCAGGCAGCTCCTGTACGCCGAGTTGCTCGATGCCACCGGTACCGGCCAGGGTCAGCGCCTTCATCTGCCTGGACGCGTCAGAACGATGGACTCAGAATCTGTTCGTCCCTATTGAGCGGAACCGCGACAGACGGGCTGCCCGGCGCTGTGGATTGCAGGAAGAGGCTGAATTCCACCCGGCCTTTGGTTGCGTCGGTGATTCTACCCACCACGTAGGCCAGACGGTCTCCCTCGCGTGAGATCGCGAGAGCGGGAACCGGATACTCGGTCTGCAATACCGGAATAGCGGCCGTCCCGCCCCACGGCAGGCGCATGACCTTTGAGCCCCTGGACCGGCCGCCCCGCTCCACCACATACCCGACGTCTCCATTGCGGTAGAACCGCGGACTGGATTCACGCAGCGGCGTTTTTGTGAGCCGCCGCTGGTTGCTCCCGTCGAGGTCCATCGCATAGATCTCCTGATTGCCGTCTCGGGCCGAGATGAACACAATGTTCCGGCTGTCTGGCGAGATCGACGGCGAGTGATTCCCCGCCGAGGTAGTCGTGAGCTGGCGGCTCTCCCCGCCCTCGGCCGGAATGATGGCGATCTGCGTCGCCGCGCCCCGGGTCGACGTGTAAACGATCTGAGCTCCGTCCGATGTCCAGACCGGGTTGCCCTCGTCGGCCGAGTCTGCCGTCATCCGCCGAAGGTTCCGCCCATCCGCATCCATGATAAAAAGGTCGAAGCTTCCACTGCGGTTCGAACTGAAAGCGATGCGGGTGCGATCCGGCGAGAGCACGGCCTGGATATTCCTGGCGCTGTCCTGGAGCACGGGGATCAGACTCGTCGGGCTGGCAGACCGCAGCTGATAGATCCCGAAGTTTCCTCCCCGGTTCGAAGCGAGCAGCAGGTCTCCCACCACGAACACATCTGCCTGGGCGCTCTTTCCCCAGGGTGTCGTGGCGGTGATGATGGCCCGTCCGGGAGCAATTCCTTCGACTACCCCGTCTCGGACGACAGCGATATCGGGGCGGTCCGAGCTCCAACGCACTCCTGCCGCCCGAGTCCGGGGTGTTTCCTGGGCATCCTTGAGGAGGGCGGCAAGGGCGATGCGCCGCCCGGCAGGGATGCCCGCGCGAGCAGGCTGCAGATCGAAATCCCCTGGAATGATCTGGATGGTCCAGACTGCAGGCTGTATTCCGGCCAATCGGGCCATGAGCGTAACGGTGCCCAGGGCTTTAGGGGTCAGCACCCCGGTTCGGCGGTCGAACGTTGCCAGGGCCGTGTCGCTCAGCTCCCACGCGATCCGCGCCTCCGGAATAGGAGTGGAGTCCGCTGCTTCGGCGGCCGCGGTAAACCTACGGGTAGCCCGCAGCGGGACCTGGATCGGACCCCCGCTGTGATGAGGAGACACCACCAGAGCCTCGGGAAGCTGGTGTACCGTTACAGTGGCACGGCGTTCCTGGGAGAACCCAGCCGCAATGATCTCCGCCTGCCCGGGGGCAATCGCGCGCACACCGCCCGAGGTGCCGACAACAGCTACAGTGGTGTCGGTCGAGCGCCAATGAACCAGGCCACGTATCTCCCGGTTTCCCTGGGTGGGCACGATGGCGCGGATGGTGTCGGCATCCGCCGGCGCGAGCATCATGCTGTTCTGTGACAGCACAAAGTCGGGCTGGGACACCTCTACCGGAAGAGTTGCCATCAGGCGATTGCGGGTGGAGACCTGGACCACCGTGCGTCCCGGCGACAGTCCGGTGACGACGCCGCCGGTATCAACAGCGGCAATTTCCGGGTTTATGACTTTCCAGGAGACCCGGCCTACCAGAGTGGGTGTTCCGTCCCCTCGCTCCGCGAGCGGTTTGATTCGCATGCTTTCGCCGGGGTACAGCTTCGCAGACGATGGTTCGAGGGTCAAAAGTGAGACGGATGCCGCGCGCGCACCGACCAGATCTCCGGGGGCGGTACCGGTAATCAGAACGGCCATTGAAGCACGTCTGCCCTGGGACCGCGCCTCGATCTTGGCCAGGCCCGGAGTTATCCCCAGCACAGTTCCGTCCTTCCGGACCCTGGCAATCAGGGAGTCAGAGCTCCAAAACGTGAATTTGGCCGAGGCAATGAGGTTGCCTCTTACATCGAACGCCGCGGCGAAAAGCGCCTGCTTCTGGCCCGCCCCCAGGGTCATGGTTTCCGGCGTTACCTGGATCTCCGAGATACTTTGGGCCTGGATGCCGGCCGCCTGGGAAAGGGGGGCTAAGAAGCCCCCAAGGAGATATGCCGGAAACCATGGCAGCAGACCAGGGCGGTTACGGGCCCGGTGTTTACATGCGGCTTTCACCGGCCAGTCGATTCCTGAAAAAGGGGAGATCGGGAATTATAGCACCGGAAAGTCCTGCCGCAGGTGCCGTGGGCTGAGCCGGTGCCTTGCACAAGTGTCGACGAAGTGCATGTTTTATGGGTGATCACCGGCAGGCGCAGGCGCGCCTCTATACCGGCGGCGGGTGGCGCCGCACATGTGCTGGGAGGGATCGAAGATGGCCGAGCTTCATAATCTGGAGATGGGCTGGTCGGGCTCTGGATGGATGGATCCGCTGCCGATGGAGAACACCCCTTCTTCATCCCCCACATCCTCACAATCGTCATTTGACGACGGCGACGAGCCGGCGAGCCGTACCCGGACCGCGCGTCCCCGAAGAAAGACGGCCAAGAAGGGGGGCGCCCGGAAATCTGCCAAGAAGTCCGGCAGCAGATCCGCCAAGAAGTCCGCCAAGAGATCCGCCAAAAAGTCCACCAAGCGCTCCGCCAAGAAGTCCGCCAAGAAAAGCAGTAAAAAGTCGGCACGGAGAGCTTCCTCCGGCAGAAGCACGGGACGGAAATCGGCTAAGAAGAGTACCCGGCGGGGCGCAAAGCGCGTCAAATCCTCACGGCGGAAGGGAACATCGAAGTCAGCATCGCGCGGGCGCGCGAAAAAGGGGAGCCGGCGGCGCTAGGGTAAGATCAGCTTTTGGACTCCAGCCGAGCCATCGCGGCGGCACAGTTGATCAGCGCGATGTGGGTAAAGGCCTGCGGGAAGTTACCCAGAAATACCCCGCTGGCCGGGTCGATCTCTTCGGAGTAGAGACCTACGTGATTGGCATGCCGGAGCATCCGCCGAAAGATCCGATCGGCTCGCTCCCGGTCTCCGATCATGGCCAGGGCTTGCGCCAGCCAGAAGGTGCAGATGGAAAACGCCCCCTCTTCGCCCTCCAGTCCATCCGGCTGGCGGTAGCGGTAGACCAGTTCCCCGTCTACCGTGGTTAGCTCTCGGGCCACCGAGCGGACAGTGCTGTGCACCCGCGGGTGGCTCCAGGGCAGAAACCGGAACATTGGAATAGCCAGCGCCGCAGCGTCGAGCACCTTTTCGTCATACGACTGCACGAACGATTGGCGCTCCTCGCTCCAACCCCGGTCCATAATCTCCCCGTGGAGCGTGTCACGGGCTGTCCGCCAGGCAGTGGTGTCGGATTCAAGGCTCAGCTCTTCCGCCATCTGCACGCCCCGGTCCAACGCTACCCAGCTCATCACCTTACTGAACACGTAGTGGCGAACCTCGCCCCTGACCTCCCAGATGCTGGAGTCGGGGAGATGCCAGTTCTTGCTCACCCAATCGACGAGGCCGCGCAGCACCCGCCAGGTGCCTTCGGTCATCTCATGGTTGCGGCGCCAGATGTCGGCCGTTTCCATGACTTCACCGTACACATCGAGTTGGAGCTGGCCCACGGCGCCGTTCCCTACCCGGACCGGCCGGGATCCCATGTAGCCACTCAGATGATCGAGCTGGCGCTCAATGAGGTCTCGTCGCCCGTCGATTCCATACATGATCTGCAGGTGCCCACCGCCCTCGTGACGGCAAACCTTCTTCAGAAAGCGCATGAACTGGTCGGCCTCTCGATAGTGGCCGACAGCATCGAGCGCAGCAAGGGTAAACGCCGCGTCTCGAAGCCAGACGAAACGATAGTCCCAGTTCCGCCCTCCGCCGATCGTCTCGGGGAGGGACGTGGTTGGCGCAGCAATCAACGCGCCGGTCTCGGCGTGGGTGAGCAGCTTAAGAGCCAGCGCTGAACGCTTCACCATGCCTCGGAAGGGTCCCTTGTAACGCACCTTGGACGACCACTTCTGCCAGAAGGCGGCGGTGATGTCGAGCTTGCGGGCGCTTTCGTATCGATCGACCGGATGAACGTCGTCGTCGTCATAGCGCAGCACCAGCCAGCGCTGCTCGCCCTTCTCGATCTCGAAGTGGGTGGCGGCGGTCGATTGTTCGATGGCCCAATCGAAGGCCTTGGCGCTCGAGAGGGTGAGCACCTGGTCGGTACGGTCGGTAGCAAAGAGGCCGGCACGAAGCAGATCGAGGCGGGTGGTTCGGGCGCCGTACTCGAAACGCGGCATGAATATCATGGTCATGCGCACCCGGCCGCGAGTGCAATGCAGCCGCCGGTGAAGTTCCGGATGCTCCCCCGATGGTTGGCCGTCTTCTGCAACCGGCATGAAGTCGGTTACACTGACGATTCCCTGGTCCGTACGGAAAGTGGTCTCAAGGATGTTGGTACGGGGGAGGTAGCGCTGGGTCGAGGTCCACTTGCCTTCCGGCCGGATGGACCAGCAGCCACCGCGTTCCGAATCGAGCAGGGAGGCGAAAACGCTGCCACTATCGAACCGTGGCAGGCAACACCAGTCGACGGACCCATCGACGCCGACGAGCGCGGCCGTCCGCATGTCGCCGATGAGGCCATAGTCCGAGATAGCCTGCTGGCGAGCGGCGCCGGGGCGCCGGCCGGGGGCATCGGCCGGCGACAGAATCTGGACGTCGGTCATTGCCCAATAATAAGCCGAGCGATACGGATCTTGCATCACCGGGCGCAACCGCCCACCTTCCGGTACCATTTCCGCTGACAACTTCATGCGCGCTTCCCTACTCCTGGTGGCCACAATTTTCGCGGGCTGCCGTGGGACTGGCCGGCCCGCCGCAACCCCGTCGCCTGATTCCGGTGGTGCCGCCTTGACTCGCCTGATGACGGCACAGCTGGAGCGCGCAGCTGCGGATTGGAACCGGGGAGACCTGGACAGCTTCCTGTCGGATTACGCTGCTGAAAGCACCACCACTTACGTGGACGGTCGCCGCGCTCGTGCCGGCATCGACTTCATCCGCGGTGTGTATGCTCCACGCTTCTCTCCCGGCGCACACCGGGACAGCCTTCACTTCGAGGAGGTGAAAGTACGTCGCTTGAGCAGGACGCTGACTCTGGTCACTGCACGGTTCATTCTTCAGCGGAGTTCGACGATCAGTGCTAGCGGTCCCTTCACCCTGGTTATGGAGCAGCGGCCGGAAGGATGGAAGATCCTCCACGACCACTCGTCCAGTGATCCGCGGTAGTCTCAGCGGAGGTCTGGTATTAACCAGTCTGCTGCTCCTCGGCTGCAAAACCGCGGGCAACGACGGAATAGCGCTGGTCGGCGCCACACTGATCGATGGCACCGGGGGGCCGGCACTCACAAATTCGGTGGTGCTGGTGCGCCGCGGTCGAATCGAGTCGGTGGGTGAACGCAGCGGGTTCCAACTTCCCCGGAACACCCGAGAGGTCGACGTCGCCGGTCGCTGGATAATCCCGGGACTGATCGACGCTCACGCTCACCTGGCGCCATCGTTACCGTGGGCCCGGCCTCGTTATCTCGCGTGGGGGGTAACTACCCTCCGCGATGTACACGGCGGGTTCGGCTCCCTGTCCGTGCTCCGGAACAGGCCGGTTGGCGCTGGCCCCGACGGGCCCCGGATTTACGCCGCGGGGGCCATGATTGACGGGCTTCCCACTACATATCCCGACGCCATCGGCGTCAACGGTGAGAACGATGCCCGTAGGGCTGTAGACCGGCTCGTCACCGCCGGGACCGACCTCATCAAGGTATACACCCGCATCGACGCGCCATTGCTTCGCGCCATCGTCGACGAGGCCAAGGCTTTCAATCTCGGTGTCACCGGTCATCTTGGATTGACCGATGCCCTCGCCGCCGCCAAGGCCGGCATCGCATCCATCGAGCACATGAGTGGAGTGCCTGAGGCGGCATCAAAGAGTCCCTCCTCACTCATAGCGGCTCATTACCGGGGCTTCTACCCCGGGTGGACCGCTTTCCAGCGGAGTTGGGCCGCCCTGGACTCGGCCGACCTTACCCGAGTGGCACAACGGCTGGCTGAGGCCAAGGTCATCGTTATTCCGACTCTCGTGCTGCACGAGACTTTGAGCCGTTTGAGCGATCCCGGGCTCATGCGGGATCCGGCGCTACAAGATGTGCCGGAGCAGCAGCTACGGGAGTGGGATGTGCCCGGAATGATAGAACGGGCCGGCTGGACTGAGGTGGACTTCGAGGCCTTTCGCCGGTCACGGCCCATGCAGGACCTCTTCCTGCGTGCTTTCGCCGGAGCGGGGGGACGGATAGCCGCCGGCACGGATGCCTCGAATCAGATGCTGGTACCGGGTTACAGTGAACACCGGGAGATGGAGCTCCTGGTACGAGCCGGTCTGACACCGCGCGAAGCTCTGCGGGCCGCAACCCGCAATGCCGCTGTTCTACTGGGGGTGGATTCGCTCGGCCTGGTGGCCCCTGGGAAGGTTGCCGATCTGCTGGTCCTCTCCAGGGATCCGCTGTCAGACATCCGCAACACCCGCGCGATCCACGCGGTCATGGCCCGCGGCCATCTACTCGACGCAGACTCGATTCGGGCGGCCTGGTAGCCATGCCATCACTCGACAGTCCTTCGCCCGCCGACACCACCGGCCCGGATACCGTGCGCGAAGGTATCGAACGGCTGCGCCTGTTCTTCGCTGAGGGAACCACCCGTCAAGCGGTTCTTGCCCGACTGGCGCTAAGGCAGCCGGCACCCGAGGATGAAACGCTGGCCGGAAGGCTGGTGGACGACATGCGGGCCGGGACTCGGATGGACGGCAGCATGGCCGGTGAGGTAGTGGCCACGATCTGGCGAGCGCACGAGTTGCTGGACATGGGCTGCGCCGGCGATCACGCCGGTACGGTCCGGGTTCTGGGCTGGGTGCTCGGACTGCAAGGGAAACCGGGGGCGTTCAGTGAGGGCTGCAGCGCTGCCCGTCACGCCCATCACGCGTGCGAGCATTTCATATCCGGCTTCTTTTCCCCGGCTCCGTCGGAGCAGCGCTTTGCGCCGGTGATGTTGCCCAATGGAAAGGTGTTTCGGGCTGAGCCCGCAGCGCGCTTTGCGGTCAGCTGCCTTGCCTTGAGGGCAGCGCTTCGGGCGCGGGTGGAGCACCGTCCGCAGGTCCAGCAACATCTTTTGAGCCTGGTGCAGCTGCAGGATCAGTGGCACGACTGGAATGGATACTTTGCGGCCGATGCGATTGTGTCCGGCATTCACGCTCTCGCATTTGCCTCCGGCGAACACCGCGAGGTCCTGCCGAAGCTGGCAGCTCTGGTGGCGGCTCACCAGGCGGACGACGGAAGCTGGCAGCAGGCTGATCTGTTTCACACTCTGGAGGCGTTGCTCGCGCTGCGCACAACCGAAGCTCACGCAGCTGTTAGGCGAGCAGTGCCCGCTCTGATGGCACGCCAACGGATCGATGGCAGCTTCGGCTCCACAGCCCAGCAGGAACGGGCCCTCATCGCCCTGCGGTCGTTGATCTGGGCCGGGCAGGAGATTTAGCGTGCCCGACACCCCCCTTGACCAGAAGCCGCGCATTCGTCTTACCGCCTTATCTCACGGCGCCGGCTGAGCCTGCAAGCTCGGCCCAGCCGACCTGGCGCAGGTCCTGCGCCATCTGCCCAACCTTGCGGACCCACGAGTCCTCATCGATGCCGCCACCAGGGATGACGCGGCCGTCTTCCTGCTTTCTCCAGACCGCGCTCTGGTAGCGACGGTAGATTTTTTTACCCCTATAGTCGACAACCCCGCGGCGTGGGGAGGCATCGCTGCCGCCAACGCGCTGAGTGATATTTACGCCATGGGCGCAACCCCGCTGTTTGCTCTGAATCTGGTTGGCTGGCCCCGGGAACGGGTTCCGCTCGAGATCCTGGGTGAGGTGCTGCGGGGAGCAGCGGAGGTGGCGGAACGCGCCCGGTGCCTGATTCTTGGAGGGCACTCCATTGATGCTGTCGAGCCGACCTTTGGAATGGCGGTGATCGGAGAAGTGCATCCCGACCGGATGCTGACCAACGCCGGCGCCTGTGCGGGAGACATTCTGATACTGACGAAACCGTTGGGCACTGGGATACTTGCCACGGCATTGAAACGTGACGCGCTTCTGGAGGGCGGCATGGCGGACGCGGTAAGATCGATGACCACGCTCAACGATGGTGCCGCCCGAGCCGCCCTGCGTATTGGGGTGAGCGCCGCCACCGACGTGACCGGATTCGGGTTGCTCGGCCACCTGGCTAATATGCTCGAGGCCAGCAAGGTGGGGGCAGAGGTCTCCTTCGATGCGCTTCCCATTCTGCCGCACGCGCGCAGTCTTGCCGTGCGAGGAGTGGTGCCCGGTGGAACTGAGCGAAACCTTGGGGCTCTCGAGCGGGTGGACTGGGCTGCAGACCTGGGCACGGCAGATCGGTACCTGTGCGTGGATGCCCAGACCTCCGGTGGGCTGCTGCTGGCGGTGCCGCCGGAGAACCAGGCCGCGCTGCTGGCGGCGCTGCGGGAGGAGAGCACGCCCGCTGCGGCGGTCATCGGGCGCATCGTAGCCGGCAACCCAGGTCAAATTCGCGTAACGCGGCAGCTCGGCTGAGCCGGAAAGACGGGCCTTCCCGTCCTACCTTTCGACATGCCGCCTCTTCGCTGGAATTCCCAACTCATGGATCAACTGGAGCACGCAGCCCGGAAAGGACTCCGGGTAGCGCTCTCGCGCCGTGGTACCGAGTACATAGTGGTGGCACTCAGGGTGACTTCGGTTGGACGATATGAGGCTTTGATCGGCCGGCTGCCAATGACCGGTGAGGAGCTGACCTTTCGCCTGAACGACATCGAGAGCTTTCAGGTGATCGAGTGAGCCGCATCGCACTGGTGCATCTGGACGAGAGCTGTCTGGGGAATGGCCGGGAAGGAGAGAATCCCGGCGGGTACGGTGGATTGATTGAGGTCCGAACCCGTTCTGGGGTACAGCGCCGCGACTTTTACGACCACACCTCGGGCGCGACTAATAATCGTATGGCCCTGAGTGGTGCCACTACGGCGCTCCGGCTGCTAGGGGCAAAAGGCGCCCGGATGCGAGTCCTGATGGTGTCCGACTCGGAGTATCTCGTCAAAGGAATTCGCCTCTGGGCACCAAAGTGGGAAGCTCGCGGGTGGAAGCGCCCCGGAGGACCTATCGAAAATCTTCAACTGTGGCAGGCGTTGGTGGACGCCGCCCGGCGCCACGAGGTGCAATGGACTTGGGTCCGGGGCCACGCAGGACACCCGAAGAACGAGTATGTCGATCACCTCGCTGTTACCGCAGCTCGAGAGCGGAGGTCTAGTGAGGGGGCAGTCGAGTCGGGCCTTATGGAATGGCTGGCGGCAAAGCAGGCGAAGAAGAAATTTTTGGACTACACTCCCGACGCCGGGTTCGAATCGCTGGAGCGGCGCCTGGCCGCCGGGGAGGAGTTTCCCCTGGCGGAGTGACTGCCTTGGATGCAGATGGTGCGCCATGATTGCTTCTATAGATTCGTTCGATTCCTGGTCAGAAACCATCCTCGCCACCGTGCCGAGCGGGCTGCCGGTCTATGACTGAACCGACATCAGAGCTGCAGCGATTCTTCCTTCAGATTGTGCGCAACCTGGCCGCAACCGATCCGGCGCGGCTTCACCGGCCATTGCCGCTGACCGACATTCGCGACTCGATCGTTCCCTATCGGGCAAATCGACGGACGCTTCAGCTCGAGAGCAGTGAGGATTATGAGCTCGTCCTCATGCAACTCTGCGCCGGAGAAGGGGGATTCGCCAGGACCGAGCCGGAAGATGTCCGGGCTCTATTTGTAGCAGAGCTCGGTAGCGCCAACCCCGATTTGGCATTGTTGCATCTCTACGAGAACGCGGTAGTGAGCCTGGAGGCCAAGGCACTGGCTATGGCGCTGAGCCCCAAGCCAGAGCTCGCCTTCGCTCCGCCCGATCACATGATAGACCTCGCAGCACCCGAGGCGCCGCCAGCGGACCTGCCGGAGCTTTCCCGGGAGTCGAACAGCAGTGACTTGACCTCTCATTGCGCTCAATGCGGCGGTCTGCTTCCCCCCGGACGGGTCGTCAATTTCTGTCCTCATTGCGGAGGCCCCCGGCTATTCGCGCGCTGCTCTGCGTGCAGGAACCAGGTCGAGGCCGGCTGGCGGCACTGCGTCAGTTGCGGTGCCGCCGTGATGGGCAACTGAACCAGCACCTGCCCGACTCTCTGGCGAGTTGCTAGTTAGCGTAATAACGTGAGCTGTCGTGTGAGCCCCAGACCAGCCCCACGGTAGGCGCACGACGGGGCCCGCAACTTGCTTGCCTGCTCGATGTCCCCCGCCCCCAACAATCAACACCAGAACGTATGCCCCGACCTCTAATCATGGCCGCATGGCTGTTCGTGTGGCTCTCGACGCCTGTCGTTGCCCAAAAAGTTGCGGAAACGGCCGACAGCGCCGACGTGCTGGTGCTGGATCACGACTTCGGAGTGGTCGGGGAGCTGGTGCGCCTGTTTCTAAGCGACAAACAGGTCTACCGCGCGGAGCTGAGCACCCAGGATGTCACGCTGGAGCTCCGGCCACGCCTCAACGGAACGCAGATACCCCGGGTATATCCCATCTCCGACGCCAAGTCGTCCAGCGGCTCATCGGTAGTCGAGATTTACCCCGACCAGGATGGGGAGTACGAGATCCGGCCAATCAGCATGCAAGGATCAAAGATCTCAACCCGGCTCCGCCTCTATCGTGACGTGGGCGGGTCGCGCCGCCGCCTCGGCGCGGCCAGCGATCCAGGCTGGGAGCTGGGTGTCGAGCTGGCCGGCACTTGGCATAGCGGGTTTGTCCAGACCAGCGTCGCTCCGGCCATCGGAAGTGAGCCCAGCGGGGGAGCCGACATCGAAGGCTGCCTCACGGCGCGCAGCCGCTCGAGGGTTCCGAGATTCGGAATGTGCATCCTGGGAGTAAGTCATCAATCGCAGAGGGGAACCCCAAGTCTCCTGTGGGTCTACACCGAACCGCGCCTTGGGGTGCCGCGGCGTGACCGGCACGGTTACTCCAGCTGGGAGATGGGTGCGCTCTTTCGGTTCGGAGTCGGCATCAACTCGGGTGTGTTGTCGCCACGGATATACGCTCCCGGCGTGTTTCTCTCCCGGCATATCCGGAGAAACCCGCAGGGCGCTGGCTGGA
>JACCRS010000018.1 GCA_013813435.1 Gemmatimonadales bacterium | reverse complement strand
TAAGGAGGAGGGCCACGTCGGTGCACTGAGAAAGCCACTCGATGGTCATCGGTTCATCCAAGTCTGTAAGACGAGTGAGGTCAGGACGACGATCACTTCGCTACGCCAGGTGATACCCTATCGGATCGCTTTCGCCGCTTGCCTGGCCTCCTCTTCAGCGGCATCGTTGCGGCCGACATTCCTGACATCGCCAGCCGAGCCCGGAGCGCGGGACTCATCGACTTCCGCACCAGGGCCTGAACCATCTCCGGCGGCGGCGGTTCGCTGCCGATCGGCTTGAGCTCGCCCGCTTCGAGTGCCAGGACCGGCACGCCGTCGCGGTAGAGGATGCGATTCCGCGTTACACCAGTAACACGCTCTCCGGGGGTAATGATGCCGGTGAGGTTGAGCGGGTCAGCTGCTCCCACCGCGATCAGCCGGCCCCCGGCTTCCAGGCGACGGATCGATCGCAGCTGACCCACGGCTTCGGGCAAGGCGAACTGCTCCCCTGACATTCCGGTCACAAAGCGACCGCCCCTGATCTCACCCCTGGCTTCCAGCCTGCGGTACGCCATGAGCAGCTCACGCCAGGGAGGGGCACCGGTCTCGCGCGCCAGGAGCCGCTTGAATACGACGCCGTAGCGGCGGAGTAGTGCCCGAGCAAACAACTCAGTAGACCGCGAGTTTGTCACCCCGAGCTTGGCGAGAGGGCCAGAAATCGATGCCGGGTCGGTCCCCTCGCTGCGCTCAGGGTGACATAGAAGCGACCACCGTCCCGCGGTCTCGATCCCCACCGGTGCCGTCCGATACCGTCGCGTAGCCCCGCTGAGCGGCTTGCGCTTGCTAGACGGAGTGATCAGCGCCCGCAGTCCCGCAAAGCTGTCCGAGGTGATCATTCCCAGCCCGGCCAGCTCACCCAGTGCCTGCTCCACTTGGGTGGGAAGGAGCCCCGACATCGCAACCAGCTCGTGAAAGAACGACGCGCCCCGCTGCTGCAGCACTTCGAACACTGTCTGCGCGTAGCTGGAGAGCTGACTGTCAGCACCGGTACGGTCTTCGAGCCATGCGGCAGCATTCTCGCGCAGAAACAGCGCGACCGGGGTCGACCGGATCGGTCCCGCTGTCCGCCCGCCAGTCCGCCCATCCACCTGTCCCCCCGTCGGCCCGTTCGTCCGCGCGCCCGGCCGTCCCCACGCCACTCTCCCCATCATGCACAGGGTGTCCAGCAGCATCGGGTCGTACTCCAATACCCGCGAGGACAGCACGTCGCTTTCCCAGGCCGCCGCCGGAAGCTCGAATCCGTCCAACTGGGTGATCACTGCCGCGAGACCCTCGAGCCCGGCCATGCGCTGGTCCGGATCTACATGTTGCCAGGCGAACAGGAACCGCATGAAATCGGCGGCACTCACCGGTTCGATCTCGGCGCGGAGGCGGTTGAGTGTGTAGCGGTGGATTCGGGCCAGCAGCCGGCGGTCGCACCACTCCAGCCTGGCCGGGCCCCCGTCGGTTGGACTGAACCGGCCGCGCAGGACTACGCCCTCGCTCTCGAGCGCCGCCAGTGCGATGTCGGCATCGGACTCGTCGATGTTCAGGGACGTCGCCAGCTGCAGGGCGGTAGTTGGGCCCGCGATCCCCAGTCTTCCACGGAGCAGCTCCCGAATGAAATTCTCCCGTGACTGCCCAGCACTGGCTTCTAGGCTTGCACTGGTCCGCTGCCCCGCCGCCCCGCTGAACTCCTCAAGTCGCTCCGTAGCTACCCACAGCACCTGGCCGTCGCGTAAGGTCACCCGCTGGGCCCGTCCAGCATCCATCAGCTCGTGCCAGTAGCCGCTCCACGACTCCCCTTCACGGCCCGAAAGCCCTTCTACTTCGGTCAGGAAGCCGGACGTTAGCAAGGCGTCATGCAGCTCGTCGGCATCGCGCACATCCGGCCACGCCTCCTCGCGCACGCGCTCGATGGCGGCGGGATCGAGCGCACCGAGATCGTCGGCTGAGGAGGGCTCGAACGCGCGTCGGGTGTAGACCGCCAGGGTCCGGCGCTCCTCGGCCGGAGCATCATCGAGGAAGGCGTAGGGCCGGGCGTTCAGAATCTCGTGGGTCAGCGGTGACGGTTCCGGTAAATCGCGCGCGATATACTGGATCCGGCCCTCGTGGATCCGCCGGAGCAGCGCGGTGAGCAGATCGAGATCCATGACTTCGTGCACGCAGTCGTCAATGGTCTGCCGCACCAGGGGATGGTCCGGTACCTCGCGGTCGCCCGGGATGTTCTCCAGGCAGGCGACCGCATGAGGGAACGCCGCCGCCAGCAGGTCTTCCGACTGCATCCGCTGGATCTGCGGCGGGGTCTTCCGGCCGTTCCGGCTCCGCGCGATGGCCAGGGCAATGGTCGCGTTCCACCGCCAGTGGGTGCCGAACATCGGCGCGTCCAGCAGGGCCTGCACCAGGATCTCTTCCACGGTGTCGGGATGCAGGAACTTGAACACGGTATCCAGTGGGAAGGAGTGCTGCGGGCCGAGCGAGAGCAGCAGCGCGTCTTCGGTTGCCGCGGCTTGGAGCTCGAAGTTGAACTGGCGGCAGAACCGCTTCCGAAGCGCCAGGCCCCAGGCCCGGTTCACCCGGCTCCCGAAGGGGGAGTGTATGACGAGCTGCATGCCGCCGGCTTCGTCGAAGAACCGCTCAGCGACGATGGTGTCCTGGGTGGGGAGTGTGCCGAGCAGGCGCTTTGATTCGGCGAGGTACTCAACCAGCTGGTGGGCTGCTGCAGCCGCACTGTCATCCTGAGGGAGCGGAGCGACCGAAGGATGTCTCAGGAGTTGGAGAGATCCTTCGCTGCGCTCAGGATGACACTCCCCAGCACTGTCGCCAGCCAGAGCTGAGACAACCCACTGAGTCGCCTCTGCCCGGTCCTCCAGCCGCTTCTCCACCTCTCCCCGGAGCTCCGCCACCGCCGCCGACAGCTCGTTGCTTCTCGCGGGAGCCTCACCCAGCCAGAATGGGATGCTGGGCGGCTGGCCGTGCGCGTCCTCCACCCGTACGGTGCCCTGCTGCACCCGGAGGATTCTCCACGACGTGTTGCCCAGCTGGAAGATGTCGCCCTGGAGGCTCTCGACCGCGAAGTCCTCGTTCACCGTACCGATGAAGGTGTTCTCGGGCTCCAGGATCACCCGGTAGTCGGCATTGTCCGGAATGGCTCCGCCCGAGGTGATCGCTAGCATGCGCGCCCCCCGGCGGCCCTTGACCGTTCGGTTGACCGAGTCGTAGTGGATCAGGGCACCGCGGCGTCCCCGGCTGGTCGAGAACCCCTGGGCCAGCATCCCGATGACCTCGTCGAACCCGGCTCGCGTTAGATCGCGATAGGGATAAGCCCGCTGCACCAACTGAAACAGCCCATCGACCTCCCAGTCCTGGCCCGACGACTCGGCCACGATCTGCTGGGCGAGCACGTCCAGCGGCTTGTCACGGATGATCAACCGGTCCAGCTGTCCCTTTTTGACCGACCGGAGAAGTGCGGTGCATTCCACCAGCTCGTCGCGGGTGAGCGGGAAGAGACGTCCTTTGGGCGTCCCATGCACGGTGTGTCCCGACCGGCCGACTCGCTGGAGAAAGGTGGAGATCCGCCGGGGCGAGCCGAGCTGAGCTACCAGATCCACGTGACCGATGTCGATGCCGAGCTCCAGCGATGCAGTCGCCACCAGCGCCTTCAGCTTTCCACTCTTGAGCCGTTCCTCCGCGTCGAGCCGGGTCTCCCTGGAGAGACTGCCATGGTGCGCGGTGACCGATTCCTCTCCCAGCCGCTCGGCCAGGTGGCGCGAGACGCGCTCTGCCAGGCGGCGGGTGTTCACGAACACGAGCGTGGTTTTGTGGGACTTGATCAGCTCGGCCAGCCGATCGTACACCTCGTCCCATACCTCGCCCGCCATGACCGCTTCGAGCGGCGAACCGGGCAGCTCGAGCGCGAGATCCAGGGTGCGGCGGTGGCCCTGGTTGATGATGGTTGGTGAGGCGTGAGCGGTAAGCGGTGAGCGGTGAGCGGGGGAGGGAGGCAGGGCCCGTTCACTGTTTACCGTTGACTGTTCACGCTGTCCGATCAACCACCTTCCTACTTCCTCAATCGGCTCCATCGTCGCCGAGAGGCCGATGCGCTGGATCGGCTGCTGGGCGACGTGAGCCAGGCGCTCCAGGGTCAACGCCAGATGCGCCCCCCGGCGGGACTCCAGGACCGCGTGAATCTCGTCCACTATTACGGTGCGGACGGTGCGAAGCATCTCCCGGCTGCGCTGTGCCGTGAGCATCAGGTATAGCGACTCTGGGGTGGTGACCAGGATGTGCGGCGGCTTCCGCAGCATGGCCGCCCGTTCCGAGGTGGGCGTGTCGCCCGAGCGGATGGCTGCCGTGATCCTGGGTGCCTCGATCCCCATCTCCTCCGCCAGCCGGCGAATTTCACGTCGCGGCTCGGCCAGGTTGAGATGGATATCGGCGCTCAGGGCCTTCAGCGGGGAGACGTACACCACTCGGGTCTCGTCGGCCAGCGGGGCCTCCAGCCCCTCACGGAACAGGCGATCGAGCTCTTCGAGGAAGGCGGCCAGGGTCTTCCCCGAGCCGGTGGGGGCCGCAATGAGCGTGTGTCGGCCTTCCCGTATTGCCTGCCAGCCAAGGCGCTGCGGAGGAGTGGGCTCGCCGAATTTCTGCTCGAACCAGCGGGCTATGACGGGGTGAAAGGAGGACAGCGGCATCACTCAAATATAACTTGGCCGTCTCATCCCCAGCGAAACGAGGGCACTAACTGACACTCAACCTCCAGCCCATTCGTAATGTCCGAATCCCTCTCCATTGGAGATCCCATGCGCCAGTCCCGTTTGAGTGGAGTATTGCTCCTTGCCGCGGGGGACCGAGTCGCGGCCGACAGCTTGCGCCGGACGCACTCCAGGTCGCCACCGAGGCCGACATGAATGGGTACAGATACCAGCTTCTGGGTCAGCGCAAGGTGGACGAAGCGATCGAGGTGTTCCGGAAGAACGCAAAAGACTACCCACGCTCATGGAACACCTATGACAGTTTGGGCGAGG
>JACCRS010000017.1 GCA_013813435.1 Gemmatimonadales bacterium | reverse complement strand
TCTGACCTCCGATCAGCGCCCCCGGGAGGCCCAACACCAGCGCCCCGACGAGAAAGCCAGACACCGTGCTGCCAGTGCAGTCCTTACCGGCCTGCTCCGAACTTCTGCACAAGGCGGCGGATAGCAGCCCGCCGCCGACGCCGCCGAGCAGCCCACCCACGAAGGCACCTTCCTTCCAGTGGGTAGGGCGGATGTCGCGCTCGAGAGTGTCGGCCGGCACGTTCGCGGCAGCAATGCCCAGCGGCACGCGCGCCGGGCTGCTGAACAGGACCGACGGAACCGGGCAGCGCACCGGGAGTTGTCCGGCCGCAGGCGTGATCCCAAGCGAGGTGCCAAGAATCAGAAATAGAGTTACGCGCACGGTCTCTCTCAGCATGGGGTCCTACCTGGCGCGCCAGGCGACTCCTGCCAGGACCACGAGCTCATGGCGAAACCGGGACCCGGCGGGTTGAATCGGGTCGCCCAGGAACTGGCCGGCATAGGGCTCGGCGAAGCTGCTCCCGAACAGATACTGCTGAAGATTCAGCGTGAAGGCGAGCCGGGAGCTGAGCCGTACGCTGCCGCCTGCATCCACCAGACCGCCGATGTCGGTGTTCCGGGTCAGCAGTGAGGAGCCGCTTCCCCGATGAAAGATCAGGGCCGGCCCCGCACCAAGCACCAGGCCCCACCGGGAATCGGGTGGGGTGCGGGCGCGGAGGGTGGCGCTAGCGAAGACCGTCTGGTTCTCGAACTGGTCCGTGAGAATGCCGAACGGTGCTCCGCCGTTCCAACTGCGGTTCGTAGATAGCGCCAAGCCGCCATCTACACCCCAGTGGTCCGAGAACCAACCACCGATGCGCAGGCCCAAGGTGGTTGCTTCCCCCTTGGCGCTCTGTAGGCCGAGCCCTTCGAGCCGATCAACGACGGCGCGTTCGGGCCGGTCGAGGCGGGCAGCGTGCACACCTCCCTGCAGCGAGACGTCCATCTGGGAGACAGCTGGTGTGAGAGGCAGAGAAAACAGGACTAATTGGAAAGCGAGATGGTAGCAGATGCGGCGGGTGATGTCTGCCATGCAGGTTGACATAGGCACCTCCGGAGAGACCAGTGCGTGGCGCAAAACTGGCACCCTCAACATTGCACTTCTGCCGCCGGACCGCCAGAAGGAAGTGTCAGGAAACACCTGGCCAGCGCTTACCTTCGCATGCGGACGATCCGCAGGGCCAAGTGCCTTTTCACGTCGGGCCATTCCTCCACCCGGATGCTGTACATCACGGTGTCACGGACCGTCCCATCGCGCCGCGCCTGATGATGCCGGATCACGCCGTCTTGTCGTGCACCGAGCGCGGTGATGGCCTTCTGGGATGCAAAGTTGAGGTTGTCGGTGCGAAAGCCGACGACCTTGCAGCCCAGCTCCTCAAATGTGTGGGTCAGCAGAAGCAGCTTGCAAGCAGTTGACGTGAGTGCGCTGCCAGGTGCCCGCGTACCAGGTGTAGCCGATCTCCACCCGGTCCACCGGGACCACGATATCGTGAAACCGGGTGCTGGCTGCGACCGCACCGGTCACCAGCTCCCGGATCGCCCAGGGCAGTGAGTGTCCGGCCCGCTGGCCCTCGAGTGCCTCGGTGATGTACGGCGCGGTCTGCCCCGGTTCGGGGACAGAGGTAAACCAGAGCTCCCATAGCCGGCCGTCGGCAGCGGCGGCACTCAGACCCTCTCGATGGCCGGCCGCGAGGGGCTCCAGGCGGACTCCGTGGCCCTCGAGCTCGATCGGTGCCGGAACAATCACTTGGCGCGGCGCTTCGTTCCCGGCTTCGTTCCCGGCTTCGACTTCGAGGATTTGCCCCTGGACGCTGCCTTGCTGCGGGCAGTTTTCTTACTGGCTGGCTTTACTCGCTCGGGAAGATTGGCACCACCCGTCTCACGGTTCCATTCCTCGAAAGTTTCCTCCGAGATCTCGCCCTTAACCAGGAGCTCCGCGAACTTGCGACGCTGGGCCTTGCTCTTGAAAGGCATGGTTAGCGTTCCCCCTTTCCCAGAATGACCAGCAGCACGGCAAGCACACCGAACGCCAAGTAGCTCCATAGGGCCCGTCGCCGGAACTCCAGACCGCGCCCGGTCAGATTATGGGTCGGCCAGACCATCGACAAGCTGGGCACACCCGGCTGGCGGTGACGAACCATCTGCACGTAGCAGTAAGCACCGTAGGCCCACGCCGCAACGGCGAGCGCAAGCACCACGGCCAAGTCAAGCCGCTTGAGTTATCTCGTGAGGAGCGGTTGTGCAGTCGGCGCGCGGTTCCACCTCGAAAAATCGGAATCGCAGGCCGACCGTTGTTGTATGCCGGGGAAATTGCCCGTTGGCAAGGGGGATGTCGACCGCCCCATCCCGTTGCCGCCCGGTCGCCGCCCCGTATACCTTGGAACCCGCGCAAGTCCTTAGGGATCCACCCTCTTGCCTCCATCATCACCTATGCCGTTTGAGACCGCCGTAGCCCAGGCGCCAGCCGCTGATTACGAGACCGCGCTCCTGGCGCTGGCGATTCCGCGCGGGTCGCTGCCTCCATCCCTTGAGGGGCTCGACCTGCAGACCGGCGGCGCCATCGGCCGGGTGTTGGCGGCGGGCGACTTTACCGGCAAGCAGGACGAGACGGCGGTGATCTATCCACCCGGCCCCGCGCCGCGAGTGCTGCTGATTGGCCTGGGCAAGCCTGAGGATGTCGATCGCTCTGCTATCCGCCGGGCTGCCGCGGTGGCCGCCAAACGCACGCGTTCTCTCGGTGTCACCCGCGCGGCCTTTCATCTTTCAGCCGAGGCGCGCGGCAAGGTAAACCCGGCCGATGCGGGACAGATGATAGCGGAGGGACTGGATCAAGGCGCCTGGCAGTACAACGAGATGAAAAAGCCGGCGGAAGACAAGAAGCCGCCTCTCGAGCGCATGGAGATCCTGGCACCCGAAGGTTCCGGCGATCTGACCCAGGGACACAAAGTGGGGCAGGCGATCGGGGCAGGGCAGTCCCTGGCTCGAAGCATTCAGGTGCTGCCGGGTAACGTATGCACTCCGAGCTACGTGGCGGAGCGCGCCCGTGACCTGGCCCAGCGTCATGGCTTCCTGATCACCGTGCTCGACCGGGCCGCTATAGTCCAGGAGAAAATGGGAGCCCTGATGTCGGTGGCGCAGGGCAGCGCCGAGGAGCCCCGTTTCATCGCCATCGAATACCAGGGATCCGATTCAGCGCCCCTCGTACTAATAGGAAAGGGCGTCACCTTCGATACCGGCGGCATTTCGATCAAACCGGCGCAGAACATGGAGGACATGAAGTACGATATGTCCGGCGCCGCCGCAGTGCTCGGTACCTTCGAGATGCTGGGCCGCCTGAAGCCCAGGGTGCACGTGGTCGGCCTCATTCCCAGTACCGAGAACATGCCGTCGGGAACGGCGGTTAAGCCGGGGGATGTAGTTACCAGCCACCTGGGCAAGACCATCGAAATAATCAACACCGACGCAGAGGGGCGGCTGATTCTGGCCGATGCGCTCTCGTACGCCCGGCGGTACAGCCCGGCCGCCGTGGTCGACATTGCCACGCTTACCGGCGCCATCGTCGTAGCCCTGGGTCATACCGCCACTGGTGTTATGGGCAGCGATGAGCAACTGGTCGAAGAGCTTCGCGGCGCGGGTGAGCGCGCCGGAGAGCGGGTCTGGCCCTTGCCGCTTTGGGATGACTATCGTGACCTGATGAAATCCGACATTGCCGACTTGAAGAACAGCGGGGGCCGCCCCGCGGGGAGCATCTCCGCCGGCTGGTTTCTGCGCGAATTCGTGGACGGATTCCCCTGGGCCCATCTGGATATCGCAGGCACGGCGTACAGCGATCGTGAGGACGCTGGCCGGGTGAAGGGGCCGACGGGGGTTGGGGTCCGGCTCTTCTCGGAGTTCGTGCTGTCCAGAAGCGAAAGCGGTGAGCGGGAAACAAGAAGCGTAAGCGGGACGAAGGCGTGAGCGGGGAGCGGCCAACCGCGTCATTCCGTTGCACCCTCCGCTTGCCGCTCACGCTGTTGGTTATACCGCTCATGCTTTTCGCTTTACCGTTGCACGCCCAGATCGCCGCCGACGACACCACTACCATCGACACCCTGGCCGCCGACACCATCAGCACCACCGAGCGCTTCCTCAAGGAACAGCTTCAGGTGAACGTCCGCGTCCCGGTGCTTCCCCTTGTGGGCGTCGAGGGGCCCCGCCCGGCGCTCACCCGCATGGTCTTCACCCGCGACTCCATCGAATGGGGTCAGGCCGCGACCGTGGGCGACCTGCTGGCCCAGGTGCCCGGGGTATATCTGTGGCGCGGCGGATACATCGGCCGCCCCGAGCCGGTGAGCTTCCAGGGCCGGGCTGGAGCGTCGGCCGAGTATTATCTCGACGGCGTCCCCTACGTAGCGGCTGGAGTGGACAGCGTCGTGGTAGATCCCGGGCTCTTCTCGATCAGCCTGCTCGATCGTATCGAGGTCGAGCGATGGCCCGGGCAGCTTCGGGTACATCTGTTCACCCGGCGGCATGACCGTCTGGCCCCACGCTCGCGCATAGCTGTTGCCCGCGGCGACGAGGACTTTGCCCGCTACGAGGCGCTGCTCGAGCGGCGCTTCCGATCCGGTCTCGGCTTCGGTCTCGCCGGCGATTATCTGAACTCGCCGGGCGCAACCGGCCTGAGCAGCGACTACTCAAATACCCAGGTATCTGCCCAGGGCAGCTACATCCCGTCCGAGCGATTTGGAGTCCAGTACCGGTTGCTCCGCTCGGGGCCGGATCGCGATCCGTACGTCACGACTGTCGCCGGTTTGGAGGACACGATCGGCCCAGGCTACGATGCCAAGCGGACCGACGCCCAGATACGCATGACGTTGAGAGGTCAGGACAGCGAAGGGCTGGGTCCGCGCGCCGACCTCATCTATGCGCGAAGTGGCTGGGACAGCGAAGGCATCGATCAGCAGATCAACCAGATCGGTGGTTACCTGACCTATCGGGCGCCGGCCTTTTCGCTGGTCGGCTCGGCATTTCACCGCAGCCGGTGGACTCGACTCGACGTGCGAGCCGGCTTCGGCTGGAATCCGGTAGCGCCGTTCAGCATCAGGGGAGAAGTAATTCACCAGCGACACTTCGGTGGCCGCAACAGCGACTACGCCAATCTCGCTGGCGGGCTCGAGCTCACGCGGGGGCTCGTGGTTACCGGCACGGCGCGCATCGGTAAGGTGGTGACGGCGCCCTCGATCCTGAGCAGCACCGAGCAGGACATTCGAGACTTTCAGGCGGCGCTAGGCTGGACTCGCGCCCGACTCGGCTTTGAGGTTGCTTACGCCCGCGTCTCCGCTTTCTCTCCACCGGCTTACGCCGAGTTTCCCCGTATCGCCGCCATCGGACCAACTCTCAGGACCGAGTGGATTACCGCATCCGCGCGAGTCGCTCCGCTCCAATGGCTCACCTTCGAGGGATGGTATAGCGATCCCCGGAATGTCGTTCCTGAGGGAATCCCGCCTTCCCATGCGATCGGCAGCGCCACCATCCGCTCGAAGTTCCTGCGCAAGTTCCCCAGCGGCACTTTCGATCTCAAACTCCGGCTTGCGGTCGAGAGCTGGGGCACCGGCGTCATCGGCCGGGACACCCTGGGTGCTCCGGTGACACTCCGTGGGGCCACCTTCCTGCGGAGTCTGATCCAGTTTCAGCTCGGCGGATTCTCGGTGTACTGGGACCGGGTGAATTTGACATCCAGTCGACTGGGCTACGTACCCGGATTCGAGATCCCGCAGCTTGAGAGCAGCTTCGGGGTGCGTTGGGAGTTCTTGAATTAGTCGCGACTCGTGACTCTCAACAGCAGTTAACGCCTACCAATCCCGTCCCGCCGCGGCTAAATTCCCGGGCTGTCCCGGTTCCCCTGGAGGTCGGCTTGCCGTACAGCATGACGGGGTTCGGTGCCGCCGAAGGCGCGGTGGCCGGCCGACGGCTTCGGGTCGAGATCCGGACCGTGAACCACCGCTACTTCAACCTGTCGGCCAAGCTTCCGGGCGACCTCAGCGCCTTCGAGGGAGAGCTTCGGGAAAGATTGCGGCGGGAGTTCGATCGCGGACACCTCTCGGTTCAGGTCCGCTGGACCGAGACCGCTGATGGTGAGACCGGGTTCACCGTGGACCTAGACCGAGCCCGTCTAGTGGCAGCGCGCCTTCGTGAGATGCAGTCGATGCTTGGGCTTGGGGGAGACGTGACGGTCGAGCTCGTCGCCCGGCAGCCCGAGGTTCTTACCTCGGGAGCCAATGGTGCGGTTGAGATAGCGTGGAGCGAGGTGGAACCTGTCGTAGCGCAGGCTAGCTCTGAATGCCGTGCCATGCGGGCTCGCGAAGGCGAAGCGCTCACGACGGAGCTCAGGCACCGGCTCGACCTGCTGGAGCGATCGGCCGGACAAGTAGCCGTGCGAGCCCCGGAGCGACTGACTCGAGAGCGCGACCGGCTCAGGTCCGCTGTGGCAGAGCTGCTCGACGGACGTACCGTGGACGATGACCGAGTGGCTCAGGAGCTCGCCTTTGTGGCAGATAAGCTCGACATCACGGAGGAGCTGGTGCGGTTTCAGGCCCACGTCGGTGCCGCGCGCGCCACGCTGTCGGCAGACAAGCCGGTTGGTAAGCAACTCGGCTTTCTGTCGCAGGAGCTCGGCCGCGAGGTAAACACGATGGGCGCCAAGGCGGGTGACGCCGAGATCGCGCAGCTGGTCATCGTGATGAAGGGCGAGCTCGAGAAGTTTCGGGAGCAGCTCGAGAACCTCGAGTGAAGCGGTTGCTGCTCGTGCTCTCGGCGCCCTCGGGCGGCGGGAAAACGACTATCGCCAAGAAGCTGCTCCAGGTGCGGAAAGATCTGGGTTACTCGGTTTCGGCTACCACACGGGCAACGCGCAACGGCGAGCAGGACGGCGTGGACTACCACTTCCTCGGCCGGGCGGAATTCGAACGGCTCCGGGCCAACGGTGATTTTTTGGAATGGGCTGAGTATGGCGCCCAGCTCTACGGCACGCTCAAGGGTGAGATCGACCGTATCTTCGGCGAGGGACGTCACGCGGTGCTCGACATCGACATCGAAGGCGCGCGACAAATCCGGAACAACTTCTCCAACTCGCTCCAGGTATTCGTCCTGCCGCCATCGGCCGAGGTGCTGCTGGAGCGGCTGACTCTTCGAAACACGGAGAACCCGGAGCTGGTGCGGAAGCGGTTAACCCGGGCATCAGACGAGCTCGCGGCAGTCGCGGAGTACGACTACGCGGTCGTGAACCAGGATCTGGACACCGCGGTCGAGCAGATTGCCGCGATTCTCGACGGTAAAGCCGAAGAGCGGCTGATATCGCGTCAGCGCAATCTTCCCGAGCTGGTAGAACGGTTGAGGCGGGATGTGGTAAGAGCCGCGGAGAAGATTTGAAGAAGTCTAGAAAAGGTCTAGGGTCTAGGGTCTAGTCGACCGCCTTGGCCCTAGACTCTCGACCCTAGACGATGAATCACCCATACCCGAGAAGAACCCCGACATGCGAATA
The DNA here is from genome assembly GCA_013813435.1 of Gemmatimonadales bacterium. Taxonomy (GTDB): domain Bacteria; phylum Gemmatimonadota; class Gemmatimonadetes; order Gemmatimonadales; family GWC2-71-9; genus CAVVWJ01. The sequence goes on along the minus strand of JACCRS010000017.1, from coordinate 1,478 downwards.
ATCACCCCCCACGAAGTCGCCAAGCAGGCCGGCAACAAGTATCTGGGAGTGCTTGTGGCCGCCAAGTTTGCCCGATATCTGAATGAGTTTCCCAAGGATCAGCTGCAGCAGCCCTCGGAGAAACTGACCACCAAGGCAATGCAGGAGCTGGTGGATGGAGACCTGAACTACAAGCTCATCCGCCGCCGCCGCTCCGAGGCCTGACCGTGTGGGCCGGCCGGCACGTCGTCCTCGGCGTGTCGGGCGGGATCGCGTGCTATAAGAGCTGCATCCTCGCCCGCCGCCTGGTTGACGCTGGAGCCCGGGTAGACGCGGTTCTCACCGAGAGCGCCGCGGAGTTCGTGCGGCCCCTGACATTCGAGGCGCTGACTGGGCGCCCCGTCGTAAGCTCTCTGTGGGAGCCTGGCGGGGCGCTCTCACATGTACGGCTCGGCCATGAAGCCGATATAATCATCGTGGCACCGGCAACGGCGCAGCTCATCGCACGGGTGGCGCAGGGGCTGGCCGACGACGTGCTCACGGCGCTGCTCCTCGCTCGCACGGCCCCACTCCTGCTGGCGCCCAGCATGAACGACGAGATGTTCGCCCACCCCGCCACCCGGACCAACCTCGACACACTCAGTAGGCGCGGCGTCGCCCTGGTGGGCCCGGAGACGGGTGCCCTGGCGGAGGGCCCGTCGGATCGACCGGGCCGAATGAGCGAACCCGAGACCATTCTGGCTCACGCGGCTCGGCTGGTTCGAGGTGGCGGACTGGCCGGTAAGCGCGTCGTAGTCACGGCCGGGCCAACCCGTGAGCCGATCGACCCGGTCAGGGTCGTGAGCAACCGCTCCAGCGGCAAGATGGGCTATCGCGTGGCCGAGGCAGCGTGGGAGCGGGGCGGCGAGGTGGTGCTGATCTCGGGCCCCACCGCACTGGCGGCTCCGGTGGGGGTGACGCTGCGGCTGATCGATTCTACTCGAGAGCTCGAGGCCGCGGTGCGCGCGGAGCTGCCCACCGCAGATGTGCTGGTCATGGCTGCGGCCCCGGCCGACTACCGGCCGAGTAGCCCCAGCGCCAGCAAACGGTCCCGGATGGAAGGCGCCCTGGCGATTCCAATGGAGCCCACCGAGGACATTCTCGGGTCCACTCGAGACCAGCGGAAGAAGGGCAGCGTGATGGTCGGATTTGCGCTGGAGACGGGCGACGCATTGGCCAAGGGGCTGGCCAAACTGGAGCGGAAAGACCTCGACCTCATCGTTGTCAATGACGCGCTGGAGCCCGGCGCAGGGTTCGAAAAGGATACCAATAGGGTAGCCATGCTGGGCCGGGATGGAACTCGAAAGATTCTTCCCTTGCAATCGAAGCGCGCGGTCGCCGAGGCAATTCTCGATGTGGTGGAGCAGTCATTTGGCCGATGAGTGGCGGAGGTATCTGGCGCAGCAGATGGAGTTGGGGGGCTCGGAGATTGTGGTTTCAGCGGGGCAGCGGGGCAGGGG
>JACCRS010000010.1 GCA_013813435.1 Gemmatimonadales bacterium | reverse complement strand
CCGCGATGCCGGAGTTCTTCTCGAGCAGATCGTTCGCGAGCGGCTGCTCGAGGCGCACGGCGTGCTCGGATTTTACCCGGCCAACAGCGCCGGCGATGACATCGAGCTCTACACCAACGAGGAACGGACCGAGACGAAGGCGGTCATCCACACCCTGCGGCAGCAGATGATCAAGCCACCGGGCCGCCCCAACCTGGCCCTCGCCGATTTCGTTGCGCCCCGGGAGGTCGGCGTGCCCGACTACATCGGAGCCTTTGCGGTAACCGCGGGAGGTGGAATCGACGCACTGGTGGGTGGCTTCGAGGCAGCGCACGACGACTACAATGCCATCCTGACCAAGGCACTGGCCGACCGGCTGGCGGAGGCATTTGCCGAGCTGCTGCACCAACGGGTACGGCGTGAGTTCTGGGGTTACGCCCCGAACGAGGCGCTCGACTCCCAGGCACTCATCAAGGAGCGCTATCAGGGCATCCGGCCGGCCCCGGGCTACCCGGCGTGTCCCGACCACGCCGAGAAACGGGTTCTATTCGATCTGCTCCGGGCCGAAGAGAGCGCCGGCATCACGCTTACCGAGAGCTTTGCCATGCTGCCGGCCGCATCGGTGAGCGGCTACTACTTCTGGCATCCTCAATCGCAGTACTTCGGGGTCGGCAAGATCCAGCGCGATCAGGTCGAGGACTATGCCCGCCGGAAGGGAATGCACTTGAGGGCTGCCGAGCGCTGGCTCAGCCCGAATCTGGACTATGAGAGATAGATCCCGCGTAAGGGGGCGCCCCAACACTATATGAAGACGCTCGCCGACCTCATCGCCGATGGCCGGGTGCACGTGGTGGACGGAGCCATGGGCACCATGCTCTACGGGCGCGGCATGTTCCTTAACGTCTGCTACGACGAGCTGAACCTCAAGCAGCCCGGCGTGGTCCGCGACATTCACCGCGAGTACGTGCGGGCCGGAGCCGAGCTGATCGAGACCAACACTTTCGGGGCCAATCCGGTCAAACTGGCCACCTGCGGATTGGCGGATGAAACCGAGCGGATCAATACCGTGGCGGCGGAGTTGGCCCGCGAGGCCGCCGGCGGCCGGGCCGCCGTGGTGGGAGCAGTCGGTCCGCTCGGCATCCGAATCGAACCTTTCGGAGAGATGTCGGTTGGCGAAGCGCGGGCCGCCTTCTCCCGGCAGATACAGGGTCTGCTCGACGGAGGCGTCAGCGGGTTCGTTCTGGAAACGTTCAGCGATGTGGCCGAGATCCGGGCCGCCCTGGAGGCGGTACGGAGCCTGTGCGACCTGCCGGTCATTGCCCAGATGACGGTCGGTACCGACGGCAAGACTCACTACGGCACCGATCCCGAAGTCTTCGGTCCCGAGCTCGAGGCCATGGGCGCCGATGTGATCGGGGTGAACTGTTCGGTCGGCCCCCATGGGGTACTAGAGGCGATCGAGAAGCTCGCGCGGGTTACCACCCGGCCCCTGTCGGCCCAACCCAACGCCGGGCTCCCCCGCGAGGTGGGCGACCGAAAGATCTACATGGCCTCGCCCGAGTACATGGCGAGCTACGCCCGGCGGATGGTGGAGACCGGCGCCCGGTTTGTGGGGGGCTGCTGTGGCACCATCCCGGAGCACATCAAGGCTATCGTCGGGTTCGTCCAGAGCGTCTCGCCGCGCCACGTGCACGCCCCAACCGCGGTTCCGCAACCCGTAGCCACTGCCGTCGAGCCAGTGCCGCTGGCTCGGCGCTCTCGCCTCGGCACCAAGCTGGCGACCGGGCAGTTCGTCACCACGGTGGAGATCGTCCCGCCAAAGGGTGTGGACCCGGGCCCCATGTTCGATCAGGTACGGCTCCTGAAGGCGGCGGGGGTGGATGCGGTCAACGTGCCGGATGGCCCCCGGGCGCAGAGCCGGATGGGAGCGCTCCTGTCGGCCCTCATGATCGAGCGTGAGGTGGGGCTGGAGGCGGTGGTGCACTACGCCTGCCGCGACCGGAACCTTCTGGGGATGCTGTCGGACCTGCTGGGTGCTTCTGCAGCCGGCATTCACAACCTGCTCATAATCACCGGCGACCCACCCAAGATGGGCCCCTACCCGGAGGCCACGGCGGTCTTCGACATCGACAGCATCGGGCTCACCAATCTGGTGTCCCGGCTCAACCGGGGGCTGGATCCCGGCGGCAACCCACTGGGGCAGCCTACCAGTTTCGTAGTGGGCGTCGGCGTAAACCCGGCGGCACCCGACCTGGAACGGGAGCTCAGGCGCTTCGCATGGAAGGTGGATGCCGGGGCGGAGTTCGCGGTAACCCAGCCGATCTTCGATTTGGACCAGCTCGACCGCTTCATGGCCCGGGTCGAGCCGTTCGGCATTCCGATCCTTGCAGGTATCTGGCCCCTGGTGTCGCTCAGGAACGCCGAATTTCTGGCTAACGAGGTACCCGGTGTCTCGGTGCCCGATTCGGTTCTCGACCGGATGCGCCAGGCCAGCGCCCGCGGCAAGGAGGAAGCGCTGGCGGAAGGAGTGCGCATCTCGCAGGAGATGTTGGCCGCCGTGGCCGAGCGGGTTCAGGGTGTGCAGGTCGCGGCGCCGCTCGGCCGGGTGCCGGTGGCGCTCGAGGTGCTGGAAGCTGCTCACATTGAACCGGTCACCAGTCAGAGCTATACTCCCGAGAGCTGATCAGCCCTCCGCCATTCTCGGGAGTCCGGCCCCTTATGCAGGACCTCAGCAGTGCCGCCCCCGCTCTTACAATCCTGTCCGAAGAAGAAACGATGTTTCGTGACGCGGTCCGGGAGTTCGCCGCCACCGAGGTTCGACCTCACGTCCACGACATGGACGAGGCGGCGCAGTTCCGGCTGGATCTCATTCCCAAGTTCTTCGAGCTGGGGCTCATGGGTATCGAGGTACCGGAAGAGTACGGCGGCAGCGGCGGCAGCATCTTCATGGCGGTGCTGGCTATCGAGGAGCTTGCCCGGGTGGATGCCTCGGCCGCCATATACGTCGACGTACACAATACCCTCGTCAACAACGCGATCCTCCGCTGGGCCGGCAGCGAGCAGAAGGCCCGCTACTTCCCCCGGCTCACGAGCGGGCTGCTGGGAGCGTTCGCGCTTTCGGAGCCGGGCAGCGGGAGCGACGCATTCGCGCTGGCAACCCGGGCCGAGCGGAGGGGGAATGACTGGGCGCTCACCGGGCGGAAGTTCTGGATCACCAACGGCGCCGAAGCCGGGCTCTTCATCATCTTCGCCAACACCGATCCGTCCAAGGGCTACAAGGGAATTACCGCGTACCTGGTGGAGCGCGACTTCCCTGGCTTTTCCATCGGCAAGAAGGAAAACAAGCTCGGTATCCGGGCATCCAGCACTACCGAGCTGATTCTGGAAGAGTGCATCGTGCCGGAGGAGAACGTGCTTGGCCCGGTGGGTCAGGGCTACAAGATCTCGATCGAGACGCTCAACGAGGGGCGCATCGGGATCGGGGCCCAGATGATCGGAGTGGCTAGCGGCGCGCTGGAAGCAGCTACAGCCTACGTGAAGGAGCGCCGGCAGTTCGGCAAGGCGATCGCCGAGTTTCAGGCGGTCCAGTTCCAGCTGGCGCAGATGGCCACTGATCTGGAGGCTGCCCGCCTGATGGTGTACAACGTCGCGCGGCTCAAGGACTCGGGCCAGCCGTTTGCGCAGCAGGCGGCCATGGCCAAGCTGTTCAGCTCCCAGGTGGCAGACCGGATTACCTCATCATGCCTGGAGCTGTTCGGCGGTTACGGGTACTCGAAGGAGTACCCGGCCGAGAAGTATTACCGCGACGCGAAGATCGGCACGATTTACGAGGGAACCAGCAATATGCAGCTACAGACGATCGCGAAGGGGCTGTTGAAATAGGCGGGCGCGCCAAGAACCCTCTGAGCGTGTTCTACTGCCCCGCCTTCACTGGCTCCTCGTCGGCGGTTTCTGCTGTTGTTCCCGTGCCCCGGATCTCGGTGGAATCTTCCGGCGGACGGATCCGCTCCGATTCCGAAAGGTCAGCCGCCCCGCCGGTGGTATCGATTTGAACCGCGCTCTCGCGTCCGGCCGGCCGCTGGCATCCGGCACTGCCAGCGAGTATCAGCGCACACGCCAACATGCTCTGGAGCAGCGCGCGGTTAGAAGACCGGAAGTGCATCGATCAATCCTCACTGATTCGTCGGTCCGGAAAAAGGTTCGGGGGCGCCAC
>JACCRS010000252.1 GCA_013813435.1 Gemmatimonadales bacterium | reverse complement strand
GCACATCGTCGGGCTCCTGCTCCGGGCGCCGGTTCTGGGAGACATCCTGCGCAAGTCCGCCGTCTCACGGTTTACCCGGACCCTCGGCACGCTGATTTCCTCCGGCGTGTCGATCCTCGACGGACTCGAGATCACCGCCAAGACCGCGGGTAACATGGTGGTCCATGACGCGGTCATGGAATCGCGCCAGTCTATCGCGGGCGGTGAAACCATCGCCGCGCCGCTCCAGAGATCCAAGGTGTTCCCGCCGATGGTCATCTCGATGATCGCGGTCGGCGAGCAGACCGGCGGCCTGGACGAGATGCTCACCAAGATCGCAGACTTCTACGACGAAGAAGTCGACGTTGCCGTCTCGTCACTGCTCTCCCTCATGGAGCCGGTGATGATCGTGGTGCTCGGTGTCATCGTCGGCGGCATGGTGGTGGCAATGTACCTGCCGATCTTCGACATGATGAACGCGGTGCAGTAGGTGCTGAGTATTTCGTGAGTTGCCGTAAGTAATCGACTCCACCCATCAGATAGCCCCGGGTATCCGCTTCGGATACCCGGGGCTGTCTCGCTGATGCTGGCGGACCGCACCGTCACTTCCCCCCGCCTTCGCGAACTCCGAGCCCCAGCCATGCATGGCCTGCAGTATGGGCTCGAGGCCCAAGCCCAGTGGTGTCAGGGAGTACTCGACCTTCGGCGGCACCTGGAGGTACACCTCCCGGTGGACAACTCCGGCACTCTCCAGCTCCCGGAGCTGCTGGGTCAGCATCTTGTGAGTCACCCCCCTCAACGCGTGGTGAAGGCGGCCGTATCGCTTGGTCCCCGTCAGGAGCTCACGGATGATGATGACCTTCCAGACTCCTCCGATAACCCCGAGCGTCTGCTCTATTGGGCACCACTCGGGCTGACACGGCACTTTGGCGGATCGTCGAGTGCTCATACTATCTCCAGGGAGAGTATATAACATAAAAGTGCATTCTAGCTTCCTGGACCTGTGTTCCGCTACCTTGGGCTACGGTGAGCCAGCGCAATCGGGCAGGGCGAGTCCTTTCTTCCTCCAGGAGCCAATAATGCCGAACGTATCCCGCATCAGCACCGACCAACTGGTCCGGCGGCTTGAGCAGGTAAGCGCCTTCCAGTTCTGGAATGTCTTATCGGATGAGTACTTCAAGGGCGAGCTCATCCCTGGCTCCCTCCGTGTCCCGGTCGACACCGTAGGGCGCGAGGCCGGCCGTCTCGGTCTGCCCCAGAATGCTGAAATTATCGTGTACTGTGCGGGTCCCACCTGTCCCTCAAGCACCCAGGCCGGCGAGACGCTGATGGCGCTTGGCTACACCAATGTCAAGGCATATGAGGGCGGCCTTGAAGAGTGGAAGGCTTCCGGGCGGCCGGTGGCACAGCTCATGGCGAGCGGCGCCGAGTGAGCGACGGGGTGAAACGACGACCCGCCGGGCTCACAACCAGGCTGACGGAACGGCTGGGCATCCGCTCCCCGATCGTACAGGGGGCGTTCGGCGGAGGTCTTTCCACGCCCGAGTTGGTTGCCGCGGTTGCCAACTCGGGCGGGCTTGGCTCCTTTGGAGCGCAGGGGCTCGAGCCGGACCAGATCGAAGAGACTGCCCGGGCGATCAGGCGTCTCACGCAGGGGCCATTCGCACTCAATCTCTGGGTCCCTCTTGCCGGTGATCTGGCGGCCCCGACACAGGCTTCTTACGACGCGACTATGGCGCGACTCCGGCCGTTCTTCGCCGAGCTGGCTCTCGAGCCTCCTAGTCTCGAGGAAGTCCTTCAGGCCGTCGCCCCACGATTCGAGCAACAGCTCGACGCCGTGCTGCGGAGCCGGCCCCCGGTATTCAGCTTCATTTTCGGCATCCCGCCTGCAGAGATGCTTCGCGAGTGCAAGCGCCTCGGGATCGTCACACTCGGGACCGCAACCAATCTGGCTGAGGGTGAGGCGCTCGACGCTGCGGGAGTAGACATGATTGTGGCGTCGGGTAGTGAGGCGGGTGGACACCGTGCCTCTTTCCTTCGGCCCGTCGCGGAGGCGCTCGCCACCAGCGCTCTGGTTCCCCAGGTGGTCGATCGTGTTCAGGTACCGGTTATTGCGGCAGGAGGTATCGCCGACGGCCGGGGGATAGTGGCGGCCTTCGCGTTGGGGGCTGAGGGAGTGCAGGTCGGTACGGCGTTTCTGGCATCCGAGGAGTCCGGCGCCACCCCTGCCCACAAGCAGGCGCTCGTGAAGCCTGGAGACCGCAGCACAATGCTGACAAGAGCCTTCACCGGTCGCTACGCTCGCGGGCTGGTGAACCGCTTCATGCGGGAGATGTCTCCCTACGATTCGGAATTCCCGGCATATCCGTGGCAGAACCTGATGACCCTCCCGCTCCGCCGGGCCGCGGCCCGTGCCGGTCTGGCGGAGCTCCTCCCACTGTGGGCTGGTCAAAACGTGACTCTCGTCAGAGCACGGAAAGCAGCGGAGGTGATGGACTTCCTGAGGGCCGATACCGAGCGTGTCTTGGACCAGCTGCGCGAGAAGTCCAGCAGGCACCCAGGGAGCGCTCACCAATCGGTCGGCTGGTAGTCCTTCAGGAACTGACCCCACACCGGGTCGCCTGAGTTGATCCCGGCAATGATCGGGTCCACGATCCGTGCGGCGCCGTCCACTATGTCCAACGGCGGATGGAACCGGTGCTCGGCGACCTTCCGGGCCGCCAGCTCGGCCGGGTCCTCGTCGGTTACCCAGCCGGTGTCCACGCTGTTCATGTGGATGCCATCGCTATGATAGTCGGCGGCGGCGGTGCGCGTCATCATGTTGAGCGCCGCCTTGGCCATATTGGTATGCGGATGCCGGGTCGTCTTGAAGTTGCGGTAGAACTGGCCCTCCACGGCTGAAACGTTGACGATGTGCTTGTCGCGCCCCGGTGTGCGCAGCATCAACGGTTTGAGCCGCGCGTTCAGGACGAAGGGGGCCACCGCGTTGACCAGCTGCACCTCCAGCAGCTCCACCGAGGGCACGTCGGCCATCAGCATCCGCCATGAGTTACGATCCCGCAGGTCCACCTGCTGCAGGTCCTGGTCGAGCTGTCCCTCGGGGAAGAGATGCCGCTGTGATCGGTCTTCATCCGGGAGCAGCCGTACCTGGGACAGCTCGGCCGAGTTGGCCAGCCCGGCAATGCTCGGCAGGCGCCGCTCGGACGCCGCCGACGTAACCGCCGTGGTGGCATCCAGGTGAACGCCGCGCCATCCCTCGTAGCTGCCGAGCAGCCGGCGTGCCTCCTCCGGGAGGCTGTGCCGGGCGCTGGTCTCGCTCTCCATCATGTGCTCATAGAACTCGGGAGGCCGGCGCACCGTCTGACACGCGTTGTTGACGATGAAGTCGAGCCGGTTGCGGGAGTGGAGCAGCTCGCGGCAAAAGGCCTCCACGCTCGGCGTGTGGCGCAGGTCCAGCCCGAAGATTTCCAGGCGCGGCCCCCAGTCGCCGAAATCCGGCTCGCTGGCGTAGCGCGCCGCCGAATCTCGGGGGAACCGGGTGGTCACGATAAGGTTTGAACCGGCTCGCAGCAGCTTGAGCCCCGCCTGGTAGCCGATCTTGACCCGCCCTCCGGTCAAAAGCGCCACCCGGCCGCTCAGGTCGGCCAGCTCAGCGCGTTTGGCAAAGTTGAATGCCGCGCAGGTCGGGCACATCTGGTCATAGAAATGATGCAGCAGCGTGTACTTCTGCTTGCAGACATAGCAGTGCTGCGGCTCCACCGCCTCCCGGAAGTCGGGATCGCCCTCTACCTCCCGCTGCTCGAACCGTTCGGGCGGAAAAACATTGGGGCTGGTGTACACCGCCTGCCGCCGCAGCGTCCGGATGCCGGTCTGATCCAGAGCTCGCTCCTCCCGGCGTACCTTTTCTGCCTTTTGCCGGCGGATGCTGGCTCGAACCAGCTGGCGCCGTGATGCGGAGTCGGGCGCATATACATGCCCGGCTGCCTGCAGCAGACGCCGTTGGTCGTCTGAGGGGACCTGGGCGAGGAGCCCTCGGTCGGCGATTATCGACTCGAGCAGTTCGGTCGCTGCCCGGAGGCGCTTCACAAAGACGGCCTCCTCGTCCTGGTGTCTGGCGGAGCTAGACTTTGGCATGGCGCGAAGTTTAACGCACCGCGCTCTCTCCGGTCATGCGGAGGCACCATGCAGATCTTCGGAACTCACGACGAGAACACCCGCGCGCAGCTTGCTCAGGTGGCCAGGCAGGCCCGGAAAGTGGCCCTCATGGCAGATGGTCATGTCGGCTACGTCATGCCGATCGGCGGCGTGGCGGCATACGAGAACGCCGTCTCGGTGGTTGGGGTCGGCTTTGACATTGCCTGCGGCAACGCCGCTATCCGCACCGATGCCACCCTACAGGACCTGGGGCCCAAGCCGGCACGGGCGCAGAAGGAGCTGGAGTGGCTCGCCGACCAGGTTGCCGGCACGGTAAGCTTCGGCATGGGCCGGAAGAACCGGTCGGATGATGCCCCAACCGACGATCCCTTGTTTGACGATCCAGCCTGGTCGATAGTACCGCTCAACCACCGGCAGGCGCTCCACACCAAAGCCCGTCAGCAGCTCGGTACCGTGGGCAGCGGTAACCACTACGTCGACATATTCGCCGACGAAACCGACACCATCTGGATCGGCGTTCATTTTGGCAGCCGCGGGCTCGGCCACACTATCGCGTCGAACTTTCTCGCCCTGGGGCAGAACAAGGCATGGGGCGAGCGCGTGCCGGAAGCAGAAGTGATTCTACCGCTCGACGTGGGCGTCGGGCAGGACTACTGGCACCTGATGAACCTGGCGGGTCGCTATGCCTACGCCGGACGCGAGTGGGTGGCGCGGAAGGTGGTTTCCCTGCTGGGTGCGAGCGAGGTTGAGCTGGTGCACAACCATCACAACTTTGCCTGGAAGGAAACTCATGATGGCCAGGAGCTGGTGGTGGTCCGGAAAGGAGCGACACCGGCGTTTCCCGGGCAGAAAGGCTTCATCGGAGGCTCGATGGGTGATGACGCGGTGATCGTGCAGGGAAGCGCTTCTACCGATCCAGCCACTGTATCACTACAGAATGACGCGCTCTACTCGACAGTGCATGGCGCCGGCCGGGTAATGAGCCGGACCGCCGCAGCCGGCAAGCGTCACCGGAAGTCCGGCCGGATTCTGAGCACCGGCCGGGTGACGGTTGAGATGATGCAATCGTGGATCCGTCAGAAGCAGGTGGTCCTCCGCGGCGGTGGCCTGGATGAGAGCCCCCACGTCTACCGGCGGCTGCCGGAGGTTTTGACAGCGCAGGGAAGCACCATCGAGGTGCTTCATACGTTGCGCCCTCTGGTTGTAGTCATGGCGGGCGCAGACGAGGTCGATCCATACCGGGATTGATCGGCCTCCGGACTCATGATTCATATCGCCACTATCAGTCGTGGGAACCAGCTGAATAGTGGGCCAGCTGCCAAACTGGCCCTGGAATTGCCCCTCCGGTGGGAATCAGCACCTCGATCACCCCCGTCCCAAATCGTTCCGGAGGGCTCCATGGCAGCTAACAGACTGGCAATTATTACCCTGGCCCTATTGGCGGCGTGCGGCAGCCAGCCGGACGGGCGAGCCGCGGGCGACGACTCGTCCCGCGATCTGCAACGTCCGGCAGTCGATGCCAGCGCTCCTATGGGCGACCGGCCGGCGAAGGCCAAATCCACCCCAGCTGCCAAGGTCGCGGCTAAGCCGGCCGCCAAGCCGGCTGCCAAGTCGGCCTCCAAGCCGGCCGCCAAGTCGGCCTCCCCGGAACAGGTACTCGCTTCCGGTACGGCGATATCGGCCAAGTTCGACGCCGGCATCAGCTCCCGTACCCACAAGGCGGGACAGAAGCTCACCGGCACCGTCTCATCCGCGGTCAAGGACAAGAGCGGCCGCGTGGTAATACCGGCTGGCGCTAAAGTGCATGTGACAATTGCGGCCATCCACGAGTCGGAGAGAAAGAGCGACAAGTCTGGCAAGCTGGTTCTCACTCCTACCAAGGTCGTAATCGCCGGCCGCACCTACGCCATCTCGGGGTCGGCCAGCGCGCTTGATCGCACGCTCAAGGATCGCAAGACCAACGCGGGTGACATCGCCAAAGTCGGCGTAGGCGTTGGTGCCGGTGCTCTCCTGGGGACTGCGGTAACCGGCGGCAGCACCAAGGGTGCAGTAATTGGCGGCGTCGCCGGTGGTGCCGTGGGTACTCAGCGAGCCATCGAGACTCAAGATAGGGACGTGGTTGTGGCGGCAGGTTCCCGCCTGAAGGTCACCCTGGCCGCACCGTTCCGCCGCACCACCTAGGGGCCCATTTTCGTAGCAATGACCGCCCCGTCTGCTTGCAGGCGGGGCGGTTCGTTACCTGTCCTGGCTCGGGGTACTATACTGCGGCATGTCGAGAGCGTTCATCAATGAAGACGCCGGTTCCGGCGAGGTGCCGCGCTTTCCCCTCCCGGCGCGGGAGGACCCCTCTTTTGACATCGCGGCGGCTCGCGCACTGCTCCAGGGCGCCGACCTCGGTGACACAGCCAGTGCTGAGACGGCCACCGGTTATTACTGGGGGGAGCCGAAGCTCCGGCCATTGGTAGAACGGATCCTGGACGAGGCCCGGGAGGACCGGAACGACCGCCTGGAACAGCTGGCGGAACGATTCCTCCGCGTGCCGAACCGCCCGGCAGCGGAGTGATTGACAGCGCCATGTCCGACCCCTAGATTCTGCGCCAGTCAATGCAGTGGATCGCCATGCGGACCAGTGAATATCCTCAGGGACCTGGCTCACAGCTGGGTCCTTTTTCGTTGAGCCTGGCGCGGGGGCAAGTCCGCGAACATTCACTGTCGGCAGGTACGGCATGACCGGACTCCGACGACAACCATAAGAGGGAGTACGACATGCGTACCACCGGAACCGTGAAATGGTTCAACGATGCGAAGGGCTTTGGCTTCATTACCCCGTCCAACGGTCAGAAGGACTGCTTCGTACACCACTCCGCGATCCAGGGCAGCGGCTTCAAGTCGCTGGCAGAAGGTGAGAAGGTGGAATTCGACATCGTCCAGGGTCAGAAGGGCCCCGCGGCGGAGAACGTCACCAAGATCCGCGACTGATTCGAAACTATGCAACCGAAGTAAGGCGGGGCTGTCCGGTCACCGGGCGGCCCCGCTTCTATTTGCGGGAAAGCCTGATGGTGCTGGACATCCTGGTACTTTGGCGGAGATTATACCTATCGACCAGCCTGAGGCGAGCATGGCAGAAGACAGACGGAGTTCCACCCCCACCGATATAAACGAAGTTCTCAATCCCCACCGGGCCGAGGAGCAGGAGCGTGCCCGCCAGCGCGCTGCCGACGTGCTGGCCCAGCGGGGGGTGCTCCTGGCGGGCAGTGAGACCGACGACGAGCTGGCCACGTTGTGGTCGGCGGTGGAGCGCTTCGAGTCGGTAGTCGAGGCCAGAGGCGGAGACACCATGACCAATGCTCCCGATTCGTCGGAGCCCGACAATCCCCACTTCGTCCTCCCGGAGCGGCGCGCGAGGGAATCCGCGGCGGATTATACCAGGAGAATTCTGGAGGCGGCCGCGAGGCTCTAGGAGGGAAGGAGGGAAGGAGGAACGAGGGAACGAGGGAAGGAGGGGAAGGAGGGATGGCGACGCGAGCAGTCCGGCTATTTATCCGGGCGAGCGGATTTTCTGTTGGGCCCACTGCTGAAGGCCCCACCCTAGCCGGCCAGCTTCGTTGCGTATAGCGTTTAGCCGCTGCCACTCCTGAACCTCCGGCAACCCTCGCTCTCTACTGAAAAGTAGGAGGTACGAAAGTTCGGACTAGAGCTCGCGCTTAGGCCACTCTTCCGTGGATTGGTAGATCTCCAGCGCGAGCGCGTGAGAAACCTTCCACGCATCGTACTTTTCGTACGGCATCATTTGATGATTCTAAGCAGCGAGTCTGCGTCCGTCGCATCCGCTTAACGCAGGAGTAAGCATTTCAATCCTCCTCTTTCCCTCCTTCCCTCCTTCCATCCTTC
>JACCRS010000249.1 GCA_013813435.1 Gemmatimonadales bacterium | reverse complement strand
ACGGCTGGTGCAAGTGGCGGTGCCATCTCGCACCGGGGTAGAGGCCTACCAGGAGTTCCGGGCACTGGTGGACGGACTGGTCGGGCGAATCAATGGAGACTTCGGGACCCCGCGCTGGATGCCGGTGCACTACATCTTCCGGTCCTTATCGGAGCAGGAGCTGGTGGCGCTGTACCGCGCGGCCGACGTCATGCTAGTCACCCCGTTGCGCGACGGAATGAATCTGGTGGCAAAGGAGTTCGTCGCCTCGCGGACGGATGGCGACGGCGTCCTGGTTCTGAGCGAGTTTGCCGGAGCCTCGTGGGAGCTGCCCGAGGCGATCCAGGTAAATCCCTATGACGTAGACGGGATGGCAGACAGCACCTACCGCGCGCTCATGATGGAGCCGGAGGAGCGGCGGGCCCGATTGGCGCCACTGAGAGTGAGAGTGGAGACGTACGACGTGCACCGCTGGGCGGCCACATTTCTCGAGCAGCTCGAGACCCTCACCCGGCGGTCACCCTCTACAGCACGCGCGACCGCGGGCTCCAGCGCCACGCGTGAGGCCTTGTTCCGGCGGCTGCAGGAAACCGAAAATCTGCTGGTGTTGCTGGATTACGACGGAACTCTGGTCCCCTATACCCCGACGCCAGAGCTGGCGCGGCCGGACGCAGCGCTGCTGGATCTTCTGGAGGAGCTCTCCCGGCGTCCCAACACGGAACTGCACGTGGTTAGTGGTCGCGGCCGGGAGGCGCTGGAGCAATGGCTCGGCCATCTGCCTGTGGCGCTGCACGCGGAGCACGGGTTCTGGTCACGGCTTCCGGACGGGTGTACCTGGGTGCCCGCGGCGGAAATCAGCGGCGAATGGCGCGAGCCCGCGCTGGCAATTCTCCACGACATCACCGCCCGCACCCCCGGGTCGCTGGTCGAGGTGAAGTCGGTGGCCCTCGCCTGGCACTACCGCATGGCCGACCAGGAAGCGGGGGCTCGGCGGGCGAACGAGCTGCGCCTGCACCTGACTCAGCTGCTGAGTAATCAGCCGGTGGAAATTCTGGCGGGGCACAAAGTCCTGGAGATCCGCCCCTACGGAGTCAATAAGGGGCGCATCGTCCCTCTGCTGTCGCCAGAGCGCCTGGCATCCACGGCCGTGCTCGCAATAGGAGACGACCGGACCGACGAAGATCTGTTCGCCGCCGCTCCCGCCAACGGACTCACGGTACGGGTGGGGCCTGGCCCTACCCGCGCGCGCTTCCGCCTGGAGAGCGTCGCGGCGGTGAGGGTTCTGCTCCGCTCGCTGGTCGAGGCTGAGGTCCCCAGATAGGTACCCGCCCATCCGGTGCAGCGAATAGAGCGAGGAAAGATATTCAGGATAGTGGGCGGCCAGGTCGATTTCTTCCTATCTTCGTGGCGTCCAGCCTGGTGGCGGCTCGGTGCAGGCACTCATGGTACCGGTCTTGACCCGGCCCAGCGGACCGCCCGCCCCGCTAGCGTGCCGGAACCGCGCTGGGGTCGATGTGTCTCAGAGCTCTCCTGGCTGACGCGGCAATCTCATCGTTGATCTCTTCATCCATCATGACGAGAAGGCGCGGCACGGCCGCCTTGGCGGCGGGGCCAATCTCCATCAAAGCCACGGTGACGGGAAATCGCACGGCGGCGATCTGATCGTCCAGGGCCTCGATGAGCGCGGGAACCGCCGCCGCCGCGGCAGGTCCCATGCCCGCGATTTCGTAGGCAGCGGCGTTCCGCGTCTGGGGTGCCAGGCCCTTGAGGTCCTTGATCCATTGGGTCAAAGTTCGACCTTCAGATTCCGGTTCCTTGGGCGTGGCAGGCGTGGTCTGAGCTGAGGCAACCCCAATCGATCCCAGGATTATTACGGCCGCGGTAGCCAGAATTCGGTGCAGCATCGGTTCTCCATCGTTTAGCAGCCTGACGATCGGCTGACACTACCGGCAATATAAGAGGGGTGGACGGATGGACGGATGGACGGATCGAGTGCAGTAGGTCTCTCCAGCCCTCTGTCCGACCGTCCGCCCGCCGAAACTGTCCCCGGCCATTAGCCGTAGCGTTTAGGAGCCCATGCTTCTCACCCTGCTCCTGTTCCTCTACAGCTTTATCGATCCTCCCACCACCTACGATGGTCGGGCGGGGAAGCTGGCGGTTCGGGTACCGCGGGTAGAAGTCGAGCCGGTCATTGATGGCAAGCTGGACGAGGAGGTCTGGGGCCAGGCGGCCGTCCTGACCGGCTTCTCCCAGTTTTCTCCGACCGATGGGGTGCCTGCGGCTGACTCGACCGAGGTGTTGGTCTGGTACTCACCCACCGCAATCCTGTTCGGCATCCGCGCCTTCGAAGCCCACGGATCAGTACATGCCACCCTGGCCGACCGGGATCGCATAGCCTCGGACGATCACGTTCAGATCCTTCTCAGCACCTTCAACGACGGGCGCCAGGCCACGGTGTTCGCTGTGAATCCTTTTGGTGTGCAGTCGGACGGGGCGCTGGTGGAGACCGGGTCAACCAGCGGCAACGGCTTCAACAATGCCGTGGTCAAGAGGGAAACGGCCGACCTGAGTCCTGACTTCGTGTTTCAGTCGAAGGGACGGCTGACCGGGTACGGCTATGAGGTGGAAGTCCGAATTCCCTTCAAGAGCATTCGATTTCAGCCGCGGCAGGAGCAGAGCTGGGGTATCAACGTGGTCCGGCTGGTGCAGCACTCGGGTCATGAGGACTCGTGGGCGCCCGCCAAGCGGGCCAGCGCTTCGTTCCTGGCCCAGTCAGGAAGGCTGGTTGGGCTCAGCGACCTCCGTCGCGGTATGGTGCTCGACTTCACTCCCTCGCTCACGTCAAGGACCACCGGTGCGCCGGGAGCGGGAGGCTGGGACTACGCCGGGGGCGGGCCGGAGCTCGGTGGCACCGTACGCTGGGGGGTTACCAATAATCTCACGCTGAACGGCACTGCAAATCCGGATTTCTCGCAGGTGGAGTCCGATGCGCAGCAGGTTTCCTTCGATCCTCGGCAGGAGATCTTCTTCTCCGAGAAGCGACCGTTTTTTCTCGATGGCATCGAACAGTTTACCACCCCCAGCCAGCTGATTTACACCCGGCGGATCATTCAACCGGTCGCCGCCGCAAAGCTGACCGGCAAGGCCTTTGGAACCGATCTGGCGTTGCTGACCGCGGTGGATGACCGGATAGGCTCGATCACGGGCACTGACCACCCGATCTATAACTTGCTGCGGGTGCAGCGCGATATCGGATCGCAGTCGCGGCTGGGCCTGGTCTACACCGATAAGATCGACGGCGACAACTACAATCGCGTTGCGGGGGCCGATGCCCGCCTGGTGTTTGGCGAGGTGTACAGTGCCCAGCTTCAGCTGGCCGGAAGCCGCACCCGCACAGCCGGCAGCACCACGTCCGCGCCACTGTGGGGGGCGCGCTTCGCGCGGAACGGCCGGACATTCGGGCTGCGCTACACCCTGACCGGCATCGACGAGAGCTTCCGAACCCGAAGCGGGTTCATCTCCCGCCCGGGCATTGTTCACAGCAATCTGAATCACCGCGTTACCGTCTACGGCAAGCCAAAGAGCTTGATAGAAAGCTTCACCGGTGACATCAGCCTCGATGGCACCTGGGAGTATCGCCGGTTTGTGAACGGCCGGGGGATCCAGGACCAGAAGCTTCACTTCAACACCAACACCACGTTGCAGGGCGGGTGGAAGGTGGGGGCATCGCTGTTGGTAGAGTCCTTCGGATACCCTTCCGACCTTTACGCCGACTATGCGGTGGAGATACCGCGGGCCGGCGGAGCAGGACTCGATACCGTAGCGTTCACCGGTACGCCGACGATCCCCAACCTCGACTACGTGCTCTCGCTCGACACACCTGAGTTCGCCCACTTTTCCGGCAACATCTTCTTTCTCTGGGGGCACGACGAGAACTTCTATGAGTGGGCCACCGCCGACATATCCTGGCTCGACCTCACACTCGATTGGCGCCCGACCAACAAGCTCCGAGTGAACGGATTGTACCGACTGCAGTACGTGGGCCGGCGAACTGACGGTACCACAGTAAACATCTGGCGGAGCCCCCGACTTAAAATAGAGTACCAGCTATCCCGCCCGATCTTTCTCCGTCTGGTGGGCGAATACACCACCGAGCGTCGAGACGCACTCCGGGACGACACCCGTACCGGCGCGCCGATTCTGATCTACGACTCCGAGGCAGGCGCCTACGTGCGTATTACCCCTTTCGGACGCCGGTCATTCCGGGGTGATTTCCTGTTCTCCTATCAGCCCAACCCCGGCACGGTACTCTTTGCCGGCTACGGCAGTACGATGAGGGATCCCACCGTGCTCGGTCGCGCAGATCTTCAGAGGGCTGAAGACGGATTCTTTCTCAAGCTCAGCTACCTGTTCCAGTTGTAGACAGTGCGAACTCTGGCACTCGTGTCGCCGCTGCACTACAGCACGGGACCTTCAGCAACAATGTTGAGGGGATCGGTGCCACCCCTCCCGTCAGCCGCAATAACCTGAGCCGGTCTAATCGTTTGTAGCCGTCTGCACCGCCTCTGGGCCCCGGGGAAAAGAGCTGGCTTATCTCTTGCCCATCCACTGTTCAATACCGATGCACCCCGGCACAACTGACTGAATAGCACTCCCCTTTTGTAGTGGGCCAAGGTACGACGGTCTGCTCCGACTGGAGCAGCCGCGATACGGATCCTGGTTCGAACACGGAGGATTCATGATACACATTTCAGGCAGGGGCTTCTCTTACCGAGGCCGCACCGCGGTCCAGGAGCGCGGCCATGCCATGTCGCGCACCGTGTCACCCTACAGTGACCTGATAGTCAGTTTCTGCCCCACCGGAATGATTCCGACCAAGCCGACAACTCCGCACGCTCCCATCACCCCGGCCGAGGTGATCGACGAGGCATGCGGAGCGCTGGAACAAGGTGTCGCCCTCGTGCACCTGCACGCACCGGACGAGCAGGAAAAAGCTTTCGAGACGATGATCCTGGGGATCCGGGGACACTTCCCCGACGCGATCGTCTGCGTCAGCGGCAGCGGGCGAAGCCATTCCAGCTTCGAAAGGCGGAGCGAAATACTCGAACTGACTGGCGCCGCGCGTCCGGACCTGGCCAGCCTGCCCATGACTTCGCTCGACTTCCCGATCGGGACGAATCAGAACGCTCCCGAAATGGTGATGGCGCTGGCCGAAAGGATGGTGGCGCGCGGAATCAAGCCGGAGGTGGAGTGCCTGGACTTCGGAATGATCAGCGCCGCCAACATGCTGATCAGCAAGGGGCTGCTGGGCGAGCCGCCATACTATTTCAGTCTCCTGCTGAGCTCGGGGTACTCGGTTCCAGTCACCGCCCGCCATCTGTCCAACATGGTGGAGGACCTTCCGCAGGATTCGCTCTGGTCAGCCGCCGGGACTGGTCTCTTCCAGGTGCCTGTGAACACGCTGGCGGTGGCCATGGGAGGGCACTGCAGGCTCTGGCCGGAGGGCAATATCTATCAGGGGTTACGCCGAACCGCGCTCGCTACCAAGCTGGGTCTCGTCGAACGGGTAAAGCTCCTCACTGAAAGCTTCGGCCGCCCACTGGCAAGTTCCCAGCACGCTCGCCGGCTTCTCGGGCTGGGTCCTTCGGCCTCACATCAACTGGCGGATTTCGACTACGACGAGCGGTCGGGTCAGCCCACCCATGTGTAGTGTACCGCAGCCGCCGGCCCGACTCGAGTTGGCACCGGCTCCTGCGCGCCGGCTTACCTGAGCGCTGATCAGGATTACCGGCGCCAGAGACTGACCGCACCCGGCAGAGCGTTTCTGGAGCCTGCGTAACACCGCCATTTGACATTCCGACTGCATCACTCGTATTTATCTCGAAGGCGGCCGGCAGGACGAGCTTCGATTCGATTTGCGCTCGCTGCCACCGTGTGGTCGCAACCAATCCAGCACATGGAGAAGTGGTATGCCCCAGGCGCAATCAATGCCGGCGGTGACGCCGATCGAGGATCGCGGATACGCCCACCCCGAAGTACTGGTGTCCACTGACTGGGTGTCGCAGCACCTCAATGATCCGATGGTTCGCCTGATCGAATCCAATGAGGATCTGCTGCTGTACGACACAGGCCACATTCCGGGCGCGGTAAAGGTGGACTGGACCAACGACCTCAATGACCCGCTGGTGCGCGATTACATCGACACTGATCAGCTTCAACGGCTGCTACGCTCAAAGGGCATCAACAAGGACACCACCATCGTGTTCTATGGCGACAAGAACAACTGGTGGGCGACTTACGCATTCTGGGTGCTCCAGCTTTTTGGGATAGGCCGGGTGCGGCTGATGGATGGCGGGCGGCTCCGCTGGATCGATGAAGGCCGTACACTGACCAACGACGCTCCCTCCTACTCCCCGGGCAACATCGTGGTCGGCCGGCGCAACGATGCGCCGGTGCGCGCCTTTCGCGACGAGGTGCTGGAGCATGTGACGCGGTCGGGACAGTTAGTAGACGTGCGGAGCCCCGAGGAATTCAGGGGAGAGCGGCTGCACATGCCCGATTATCCCAGCGAGGGTGCTGTCAGAGGGGGACACATTCCTGGCGCCAAAAGCATTCCCTGGGCCCGCGCCATCGATCCTGACTCGCACACTTTCCGGCCGGCAACCGAGCTTAGGCAGCTCTACGAAAAGGAGAACGGACTTCGCCGCGACGCTGAGACGATCGCCTACTGCCGCATAGGAGAGCGCTCTTCCCACACCTGGTTTGCCCTTACCTACCTGCTCGGCTTCGATGCGGTGCGAAACTACGATGGATCGTGGACCGAGTGGGGCAACGGTGTCCGGCTACCGGTGGAGAAGCCGTAGCACCCCAACATGTCCATCGCCGATCTCCGCCGGGAGTACTCGCACACCCGTCTCGACGAGGCGAATGCCGGCTCCGATCCCATAGCCGAGTTCGACCGGTGGTTTTCCGAGGCGGGCGAGGCCAAGGTCCTGGAGCCGAACGCCATGGCGCTCGCCACCGCTACCCGGGACGGAGCTCCGTCGGTGCGGATCGTCCTGCTCAAGGGATACGACGATAGGGGCTTCGTGTTCTTTACCGACTATCGGAGCCAGAAGGGCGCCGAGCTGGAGCAGAATCCGCAGGCCGCGCTGGTGCTCTTCTGGGCCGAGCTGGAGCGGCAGGTGCGGATCACGGGGCCGGTGAGCGTGGTATCGCGAGAGGAGTCGGATCTCTATTTTCGGAGCCGGCCGCTCAGCAGCCGACTGAGCACCTGGGTGTCACACCAGAGTCAGGTCATCGCCGGCCGGAATGTGCTCGACGATCGGGTGCAGCAGCTGCAGGACCGTTTCCCGGGTGATGTGCCGCTCCCTCCCCACTGGGGAGGCTACCGGGTGGATCCCCAGACGGTCGAGTTCTGGCAGGGCCGGCCCAGCCGGCTGCACGACCGGCTTCGATACACTCGGCAGGGTGGAGGTTGGCGGCTGGAGCGGCTCTCACCCTAGCTGACGGGTGGACAGGCGGTCGGCGGACAGGCTGTCATCCCGAGCGTACGCGAGGGATCGCGTAATGAGACGTCCGGTCTCGCATCTGTGCTTGCGACGACCCTTGGCATTCGCTCCGGGTGGCACCGTACTGCCGCCCGTCCGACTGTCCGCCAGCCCGCCCGTCAGAATTTCGCCGTCAGCCCCGCCAGCACCCGCCGCCCGATGACGGAGCCGCCATACAGCTGGAACCGCTCCTGATCCAGCAGGTTGGTGGCGGTGCCGTGGATCCTGAGATTGTTGCTGATGCGGTAACCGGCGCTCAGGTTCACGAACTCACTTGCCGACGCCGACCTCTCGCTGCCTGGTTGATGGCTACCAGAAAGGCGGCCAAGAAGACGACCCATCGTTGCTCGCTCCGAATAGGATTGCGAACGCCTTGCGGCCTTCACTGTTTCCAAAGATCGTTATCGACATGACTCTCTTTCTTCGGGCGACCACCGCGCTCCTGTTTCCTGCAAGCCTGATGGCGCAGGAGATCCCCGCCGCCGAATACGCGGCCCGGCGTGACTCACTGGCCGCCCGCATCGACAGCGGCGTGATCGTCGCATTTGGGGCGCCAGACGCAGTCGGCATCCGCCGGTGGTCCCAGCTTCCGGGCTTCCGTTATCTCACCGGCTTCCTCGAGCCCAATGCCGCTTTCGTTCTAGTCAAGCGAGCCGGCGGCGGTAGCGGCATTCTGTTCACCGCCAGCAGGGATCCGCGGCGGGCTCTCTATGACGGCTTTCCGCCCGACTCCGCTGCCGTGGCCCGGGAGACCAGGCTCAAGGTTCGCTCCCTCCCTGCTCTCCGGCTGGTGGTGGACTCGCTCGTGGCTCAGCGGCTTCCGGTCTACGAGCTCCGCGACTTTGCCACCGCCGATGCCGCTAACCAGGACTCGCTGACTCGGGGGGGCCGCTTTGTGGCCGACCTGGTGGCGCGGAACTCCGGGCTGCTCGTACGAAGTGTGCACCCCATCGTGGACAGCCTGCGCCGGCGCAAGAGCCCCGCCGAGCTGAAGCTGCTGCGCCGGGCAATCGAGGCGACGGTGGTAGCGCACCGGGAGGCACTCCGCTCAAC
>JACCRS010000229.1 GCA_013813435.1 Gemmatimonadales bacterium | reverse complement strand
TCACTACGTCCACCGGACGGCGCATGATAGCGATGCCGGCGGCTTCAAACGCAGCCAGCTTTTCCTCTGCCGTTCCGGAGGATCCGGAAATGATGGCTCCGGCATGCCCCATTCGCCTTCCCTTTGGCGCGGTTTGCCCCGCTATGAACCCGACGACAGGTTTGGTGACCTTCTCTTTAACGAATACCGCCGCGTTTTGCTCGTCGGTGCCCCCGATCTCTCCGATCATGACGATCGCGTCGGTGTCCGGGTCATCCTGAAAGGCCCCGAGGCACGCGATGAAATCGGTGCCGATGATAGGATCTCCTCCAATCCCGACACAGGTGCTCTGGCCGATGCCGTTTCGGGTGAGGTGATTGACCACCTCGTAGGTAAGCGTTCCGCTGCGGGAGACCAGCCCAACCCGGCCCGGCGCGCAGATGTTACCCGGGATGATGCCGACCTTGCTGGCGCCGGGCGTGATCAACCCGGGACAGTTGGGGCCGATGAGCCGCGCGCCGTGCGCACGCACGAACGGCATGGTGCGCGACATGTCCATCACCGGGACGCCTTCGGTTATGCATACGATGAGCTGGATTCCGGCTTCCGCGGCTTCCATTATGGCGCCGGCAGCCATGGCGGGCGGCACGTAGATGACGCTGGTGTTCGCCCCGGTTCGAGCGACAGCTTCGGAAACAACATTGAATACGGGAACCGTGCTCTCGAAATGCTGGCCGCCTTTGCCGGGCGTCACTCCCGCTACCACGCTGGTGCCGTACTCGATCATCTGCCTGGTGTGGAAGGAGCCCTCCCGGCCGGTGATCCCCTGTACCACCAACCGCGTCTTCCGATCTATGAATATGCTCACGCCGCCTCGCGGGCCAGGCGTACCACCTGCTCCACAGCCTCGTCCATGTCGCTGAGGGCCCGCATCCCCACCCCCTCGAGGATATTCAGTGCGGCGGCCTCGTTGGTGCCGGTGAGTCGGATAACGATGGGCACCTTTACCTGGAATTGCCGGGTGGCGGCTACGATGCCATTGGCGACATCGTCGGTGCGGGTGATCCCACCAAATATGTTGAAGAGAATGGCCTTTACGTTGGGATCGCTGGTGATGATCTTGAGCGCGCTGATGACCTTGTCCGGATTGGAGCTGCCACCGATGTCCAGGAAGTTGGCGGGGTCGCCGCCGTAGTATTTGACCAGGTCCATCGTGGCCATGGCCAGTCCGGCTCCGTTGACCACGCATCCTACATTGCCGTCCAGCTTGATGAACGAAAGGTTCGCCCGCCGAGCCGTCACCTCGCTTGGCTCCTCCGCGGTTTCGTCCCGCAAAAGCGCCAGGTCGGGCCGGCGATCGAGCTCGTTATCGTCTATGGCCACCTTGGCGTCGAGCGCGAGAACGCGTTGGTCGGGTGTGGTCACGAGAGGGTTGATTTCTGCGAGTGACGCGCCGTTGTCGGCGAAGACCCGGTAAAGCTGGTCCATGATGCGAGCGGCCGCGCGCACCTGGGGGAATTCCTGATAGAGGGCGAACGCGAGCGTGAGGGCCTGATGCGGCAGCAGGCCGTAGACAGGATCTACCGGAAGTCGAACGATCTTCTCGGGCGTTTTGGCGGCAACCTCTTCGATATCGATCCCACCGGCGGAGCTGACCATGAACACCGGCTGCTGGGTGGCGCGATCCATGATGATGCCGACGTAACTCTCGCTCGCGATGTCCGCCGCCGGTACCACCAGCACTCGGTGGACCACCAGTCCCTTGATGGTCATCCCGAGTATCCGGGAAGCGCAGTCCGCTGCCTCGCCGGGATTCTGCGCGAGCTTCACGCCGCCGGCTTTTCCCCGGCCGCCTGAGTGCACCTGGGCTTTGACGACCACCGGACCCCCGATCCGCCGGGCGATCGATTCGGCCTCTGAGGGCGTCGAGGCAACGTCACCATCGGGCATCGGTATGCCGGCCGATTTCAGTAGCGCCCGAGCCTGGTACTCGTGCAGATTCACGTCGACCTCGTGATTGTAGTTCCGGTATCGCCCCTGAGAGCGGCCGGCCCCTCTGACAGCCTCGCGATTATAGCGCGGGCGCCGCCCCTCCGCACGAAGCCGGCAGCCGCTTCGATCTTCGGCTTCATGCCCCCTGCATCGAGCGATCCGCCCGCCATCATGCTCTCGGCCTGTTCGACGGTCATTCGCCGGATGGGACGGGCCTGCGGCGTTCCCCAGCCCTCGAACACAGCATCCACATTAGTCAGGATCATCAGCACTTCGGCGCTGAGCTGGCTGGCAAGGATGGCGGAGACACGGTCTTTATCGACCACGGCGTCGAGCCCTTCCAGCCCCAGCAACGGATCCTGATACACCGGCGGGCCACCACCACCGGCGGCGATAACGAGAGCGCCTAAATCCAGCAGCCCCTCGATCAGAGGGAACTCGACTACGCCTAGGGGCTGCGGACTGGTGGCCATGCGGCGCCACTCGCCGGCACCGTCCCTGCCAACGGCACGACCGGCTTCGCGAATGCGGGCGGCTTCCTGTGCCGTAACGGCGTGACCGATGGGCTTGGTCGGGAGGTTAAGGGCCGGGTCGTAGCGATCGACCAGTGTTTGCGTAATGATGGTGACGACCTCGCGGTCGACCCGGGCGGCAGCGAGCGCGTTCTGCAGCGACTGCTGGAGCATGTAGCCGATCCAGCCGGCAGTTTCCGCCACCAACACGCCTAAAGGAAGCGGCGCCACGACCTTTCGGGCTGCCTCATTGCGCACCAGCTCATCTCCCACCTGCGGTCCGTTGCCGTGGACGATGACGATCCGCCATCCCTGCCGGGCCAGTTCGACGATGGGGGCGACGCTCTCGCGCGCATGACGGAACTGATTCGTGACCGTTGCCGGCTCGTCCGCCCGGGCCAGTGCATTGCCACCGAGCGCCAGCACCGCGGTGCGAACGGGCGCGGGAGAGCCCTCAGTTGGGGTCAAAAGCCCCCCAAGGTAGCCCGGCCCCGATAGGCGAGCAAGCTCAAAACCTTGTCGTGTCGAGAGGAAGTCTGAGCACACTCCGGAGCGTATTCCAGGCCCGTCCGAATTCGGGCCAGTCGCCGAGTCTGAGAGCGGAGTCAGCTAGTTCCATCCAGCGCCTGGCCTCTTCCAGCCGACCCGACGGACGAGTGCCGGGCGGGGCAGGAACTGTATTGCCGAGCAGATTGCTCCAGGCCTCCGGAAGCGTGCGGCCGGCCCCCAGCCGATCCCGGGTAGCAACCGTAACCCAGGCGAGCACCATGCCGCCAGCTGGCCGCAACGCGAAGTGAGACTGGTATGCGACCAGCCCACCGGAACCTATGTCCACTCGAACCGGCCCCTGCTCCAGGCTTCCGCCATCGTCGCCAATGGAGTCGACGAGGGCGTCATAGGACGGAAAGCTCTCCCAACGGTTCCTGAGGACCCTGCTGTTCGGCAGCGTGGTAGCTGAGTCCAGCCGAACAAGCTGAAGGCGCATTCGACCATCATCGCGCGAACCGATCAGTACCGAGCTGAGACGCCGCTCGCCGGACGCCTCGTAAGTGGTGACCAGCTGTGGCCCTGAGGTGTCGGCGCTCCAACCGAGCTGCGGTAGTGGCGGCTCCGCCGGCGCCGATCTCGAAGCTTCGCTGAGGCTGCCCGCGTTCCACGGAGCTCGCTCCAGCTCCTGGGCCTGCACCCGGAACAGCTCGCCGGGATATGGCGCAGCCCGGAGGACGACCTCTGGTATGCTGGATTCAGGCTCGACCACTCCGCCCGACAAATAGGCCCAGGTTTCCGCCACCGCATCGGCTCCGGGCTGGAGGTACACACTCGTCGCGCCGCTCTCGGCATCAACTGTACCGAGGAACGCAGCCCTGACTGAGCCCACTCTTCGGTTCTTCCACAGCACCCGGCCTGTCAGGGGGAAGGTGCTGGAGGCGAGGTAGCCATCCAGCAACCAGATGAGTTGGCCGTTGATCACCCGAGCGGTGGGCGCGCTCCAATCCGCGAAAGGGGCCAGCCGCGCCAACCGATCTTCGGGAGAAAGGCGCCAGTCGATGTGGGTTCCGGAGGGGACCTCACCGAGCAGCTCGCCCGCCTGGAGCGCCCACGCGAGCACCAGCCGGCGAGCCCAGGAATTTACCGGCACCCCCGGCGCATCACCCTGGTGCAACCGGTAAGCAGGCGCCTCTGGCTGCAGGGGGTCGGAAGGGAGATCGAGCAGTGATGCGGGGGTCTGATGAGCGAGGGTGTCCCCCGGACGATAGAAAAGCGGCTCTCCACTCCGGCTGCCGCGATTGTCAGCAACAGCAGAGACGGCCACGCGCTTGCCATTAGTGGACCGAACCACCAGCCAGACCGGACGACGCTTGCCCTGGCGCGTGAGCACTGAGGGATCAACTGATATTAAATGTGCCGAGTCCGCCGGGTGGGTCCGCCCGACGACCGCCGGATTCCAAAGGGACGGCAGCACCGGCTGAAGCGGCGGGCCGCTGGCATCGAGGCGGGTGTCGAGCAGGCTCTCGAGACCGTACGCCAGACGCTCGAGATGCTCTACGGCGCGCGGCTCGAGGGGACGAGCCGATGATCCGCTAAGTACTGAGGGAAGTAGCCAGTGACCGGCGATCGATGCACTGACCAGCACGATCCACCCCGCCAGCAGCAGCGCGTGGCGCCCACGGGCCGCCCACATCGCTGACAGCACACCCGTGGCAATCGCGATCCCTGCCAGAACCGGAGAGACCAGCAGAGTGGTGCGCCAGCTCGCCTCGTCGAGGAAATCCAGGGATTGGGCGATCACCTCGTAGCGTTCCAGGAGGTATCCCCACGCCAGCGTCAGGGCCAGGGCAGCGAACAGCCAGCCGAGGTGCGCCCGCGCGTGGTTGTTTATCGCCGGGCGGCGGTCAATCCAACGGAGAGCTCCGACCAGCATGTAAAGCCCCACTACCCCGGTAAGCGCCAAGAGGACCAGTAGAAGAAAAAAGCCGTGTGCGGCGCGCCAGATGGGCAACTGCGCTACATAGACGCCCAGGTCTCGACCCACCAGCGGATCGCTGATTCGAAACGACACGCCCTGCCATGCCAGTGTCGCCTCCCGCCACCAGCCTGACACTCCCACACCGACGAGGAGGCCGAGCAGCGTACCGCAGGCGATGGCGACGGTAAGTAGAGTTCCCGGGGTGAGCGCCTCGCGGAACTCCAGGTTGGCCACATTGCGGCGGACTTGCACAGTCCCCACTGCGCGGTAGACCAGCAGAAGGTGCCCTATGAACCAGGCGGAGCCGATAAGAATGCCGGCCAGATCGAGCGTAAGGCGGAGGATGTGCCAGTCGGTGAGGTATGCAACCGCTTCGGGCGAGAGCTCGGCAGCCCACCAGCGATCGGCCAGCAGAACCGCGGTCCACCGTCCCACAAACAGGAGGGATACGACCGCGGCGAGGATGCCGGTGAGTCGGCGACCGCGTCGGGACAACTCGACCTAAAAGCTTGGGCGGGAAGACCACAAGCTTAAGCAGTGAGCGGGAGAAATCCGCTCACTCTTTCCCCGCCGCTGACCGTTCACGCTTTTTGTCTCGCCAAGAACTCCTCGACCTCTGCCTGGTACGCGTCCCGCGCCGCGGCATCGGTGGCCTCGAAGCGCATCACCAGAACCGGCTGCGTGTTTGAAGCCCGTAAGAGGCCCCAGCCCTTGGGGAAGGTGATGCGAACGCCGTCGATGGTGTTCACCGGATACAGCAGGGCGAAATGCACTGCCGCACGTTCTACCAGGCCGAACTTCTCATCCTCCGGACATGCGACGCGGATCTCGGGGGTGGCGAACGTGCGCGGTAGGTCTGCCAGGTGGGTTGCGAGGCCGAATGGCGTACGACTTACGATCTCGAGCAGCCGGGCGGCCCCGAACAGCGCGTCGTCGAAGCCGAGGTAGTCGCCGCCGAAGAACATATGCCCGCTCATCTCACCCGCGAGCGGAGCCTCGAGCTCCTTCATTTTGGCCTTGATAAGCGAGTGACCGGTCTTCCACATGACTGGGTTAGCACCCGCCTTGCGAAGCGCAGCAGGCAACACCTCCGAGCATTTCACGTCGAAGATTACCGATGTGCCCGATCCGAAGCGCCGGACCGCGTCCCGCCCGAATATTACCAGGAGCTGATCTCCATAGATGATCTCGCCGGTCTCATCGACGGCGCCGATGCGATCAGCGTCGCCGTCGAAGGCAATCCCCAACTCCGCACCGCTTCGGCGCACTGCGGCCTGGAGATCACGGAGATTCTCCGGCACAGTGGGATCGGGGTGATGATTGGGAAAGCTGCCATCGGAATCGCAGAACAGCGGCGTGACCTCGGCCCCGAGCCCCCGCAGGGTGGAAGCGGCTATCAGGCTCCCTACACCATTGCCGCAGTCCACCACGACTGTGACCGGTCGCTCGAGCTTATGATGGCTGATGATTACATCGCGGTAGCGTTGCAGTACCGAGCTGTCGGACGTTTCCTTACCCGAGCCCGATAGCCATCGCTCGGCCACGATGCTCTCCCACAGGCCGAGGATGTCGTCACCATGGAATGCATCACCGGCAAGCACCATCTTGAACCCGTTGAACTCGGGCGGATTGTGCGAGCCGGTGACCTGCACACCGCCATCGGTGCCAAGAGCCGAAACGGCAAAGTAGAGTGCCGGCGTGGGTAGCATGCCTACATCGATCGCCGTGGCTCCAGATTCGGTAATTCCCTTCCGGACACCGCGGGACAGCGCCTCTCCGCTGGGACGGTTATCCCGCCCGACCGCGATGACCGGCGCCCGGCCCAGACGCTCGCGTGCCACGCTGGCGAATGCCCGACCCAACGCGCGGGCGAATTCGGGGGTGAGCTCCCGGTCGACCAGGCCGCGTACGTCGTACTGCCGGAAAATCGATTTTGGAACGTTCATGCTTCCTCAGGAACGCTTTACCGTTGACCGTTCACGTTCTGCCCGGTGACGGGCGCGGCGGTCTGCGTCAGCGTGCCGGCGCTACGGCCGGCGAGATCCAGCACGCCGGCAGGCCAGATGCCGAACAACAGCACGGCGATTACAGATACCACGATGGCCCCTGCCGCCGCGGGCCAGAGCCGGGTGGCCTCGTGGGCCTGCTCGCTGGCCGCAGGCTTCATGTACACGGACATGATCACCGGCAGGTAGTAGCCGGCGGAGATCACGCTGGTAACCACCAGCACAACCGCGAGGGTCGTCTGCCCCTCGGCGATGACGGCCGAGAGAATGTACCACTTGCCCATGAAGCCGAAGGTAAAGGGGAACCCAAGCAGGGAAAGCATGCACACACTCAGGCCAAATGCCATCCACGGCCGGCGGCCCGCCAGACCGGCAATATCATCGTAGGTGACGTCCCGCTCGCCGCCGCGTCCGAGCCCGGCCAGGAAACCAAAGCTGGCGAGGGTGCTGACGACGTAGGCCAACAGATAGAACAGCACCGCGCCGGCCGACATCCTGCTGCCCGGCCACACGGCCACCAGCAGATACCCGGCATGGGCAATAGAACTGTACGCCAACATTCGTTTGAGAGTCCGCTGGGACAGGGCCACCAGGTTGCCCGCCACCATCGAGGCAATCGCGATCCAGAAGATGACCGGCTGCCACAACCCTTCGGCTGAAGGAAACGCCTCCACCAACACCCGCACCAATGCAACGAACGCCGCCGCCTTGACTCCTGTTGCCATGAAACCGGTGACCGGTGTGGGCGCG
>JACCRS010000156.1 GCA_013813435.1 Gemmatimonadales bacterium | reverse complement strand
AGCCAACCCGGTGTTGTGAAATGTCTCCCACCGTAATCCCTGACGCTCGCAGAAGGACTGGAATGCGTTGCGGCGAAAGATCTCGCGCACACTGTGGGCGATCCGCACGTCGTGGGACGACAGGACGGCACCCGGGGTCAGGTGGGAGAGCACGGTCAGAAATTCCCACGTCATGTGCTCAAAAGTGTGTAGGCTGTCGTGATGGAAGAGGTTGATCACGGAGAGCCGGTCAAGAAGAGCCGGGAGCTCGCGCCGGCTGTCGCCAACGACCAGGTTCCAGCGTCCGCCAAGCTCGTCCGGAACGAGGAAGCCGTGGGGCGGTTCGCCGGGCTCATGCGGCAGATCGATACTGTGGAGCTCGCCCTCTCCATTCCGGGCAAGCGCGGCCAGTATGTGGGCGCTGGACGCACCGTACAGCACGCCGGTCTCAACGACAACACGCGGCCTAGTCGCACGCACAACTATATAAAGAGCTTCGTGACTCAGCGGGTCGGACGTTCCCAATCGCTGGGGTCCGGGAAACTCCCACAACGCTCGGCGACGGGCAGAGAAGCTGCGGCGGAAGTCTGAAGCGAGGTATTCTTCGTGGAAACTCACTGCATCCACTCCGAACTGTTCAGACACCCAGCGAAGGAGTCGCGCACGGTCCAAAGGGACGCCAGTCCGCGCGAGTCGCGCGCGGAGAAGGAGTCGTAGCACCGCACGAGAAGGATTGCGGACTGCCTTGGCAAGCAGTCGGAAAGCGGCCATTGGTCGATTGTGGGCTCGTCCTCCTGGCAAAGTGGCATCGTCGCTGCCGTTCCCGGGCGAAGGTTTGTCGCGGGGGCGCAGACCCGGGAAGGGTGTGGGCTTGTCCATGGACGGGGATGCTCCGTAGGCTGCTGTGATTGTGATTCCGGCCGCTTACTTCGGGCACTGCAGGATAGGATTAATGTTTGCCCTTTCTTGACGTTGTGTCCAGTGTCACTTAATCTTCCACTCTAAGGGACGCGGATGAGCGAACTGAGCTTGGGAGAGACCCTGCGCCGTCTGCGGGGGGATGCAGAACTCTCGCTGCGCTCGCTGGCGGAGAAGACCGGGTTCTCGGCCAGCTTCTTATCGCAAGTCGAGAATGGTCAAGCGTCACCTTCCATTGCTTCGATGGAGCGCATCGCAGCGGCCCTCGGCGTGACGATGGGGCAGGTCTTTGACGGGGTCGAGCGCGCAAACCCGTTGGCGGCCGTCGTGCGGACAGATGCGCGAGTGACCATCACGAGCGAGTGGTCGAAGGGGCGAATCGAATCGTTGGGGACCTCTGGCGCTGGCGGACGCCTCGAGTCGGTCCTCGTTACTTTGGGGCCGGGTGGGAAGAGCGGGACGCGTCCCTACTCGTCGGAACGAGAAGAGTTCGCGTTGATCGTCGAGGGAAGCGTGGTGCTCGCCCTCGCGGAGCACGGGCGGGGCGAAGGTGATCCCGAGCAAGAGTACATACTTCGGAGCGGCGATGCGGTGACAATCCGTGCCAAGGTCGCCCGACGATGGCAGAACCTGAGTCGGACACCAGTAAAGGTCGTAATTGTCTCGGCCCGTTGATTACATACCTTGCACGTCCCTTTGCGCCCTCAATCGGGATTGCCGGCGCACCGTGCCTCACTACGGAAGCCCCCTCGCACGTCCCTGGATAGCTGCTCTCTGACCTGTAATACATGCTTCACCCTTGTAAACCCCTGCTTTACATTCTCTCATAGTTACCCTCGAACCATTGTAGAGCACCGCCCACGGCCTTTCCGTCTAAATGACCAGCCAATCGTAAACTGATGCAGTTGATGAGAGGGGTACTCAACGCTCTGCGCAGAGCAGGGACGAGTACGGCTTATTGCCGACTCGGCTCGACGCCGGCGCCGGGGTTGGCGGATGCTATCTGAGGAGAGCAGCCCGAACGCGGGTGGGGCCTGGCCCGCCTGGCGCCGGCGGTGCTCGTGGCGTGGGTGGTTGTGGATCTGGGGCTGCGCGCGATGCCCGTAGAGCGGCTCGGGGTTTCGCCGATTGTGGCAGCGCAGCGATTCGCCGGCCGACGCTCACCATTCCGGGCCAGTGTTTCGATAAGCGTCCCGGCCGGTAGTCCTGGAGAAAACGCGGTGAGAGGAAATCTACCGCCCACCGAGCGCCGTGGACCGCTGCGGTTTTCGACCGACGCCCTGGGCTTGCCCCGGTTCAGACCTGGGTTCCTACAAGGAAGAGATCCGAGTGGCGAGTCGCCTTGTTGGACCTCTGCCTTACCAATTGGCTGCGGCGCCGGAGGTCAGAATAAAGTTAGCGGCGCATAAGAACGTCGGGTAGGTCCTTGGGCTGCAGATAGACTCACCCTTGCGGAGCGGCTTATTTGGGCGACCATTAGTGGCCACCAATAAATCTGTCGGGTGATCATGGCTGATAGCGAAGGAGGTTCGGGTGCAGCACAGCATTCGGGAGGCTAGACTCCGGCCGGAGTTCGCCGATATGTATCCCGCCATCGAGCCGGGAATCTGGCTTCCCGCCACGACCGTGGGTCAGCAACTCCTGCTATGGCACCTGGCCAAGGCCGTGGCGCCGCAGGGCGAACGGCTGATGGGGGAAGAACACTTCGAGTTTCGGGGCGGCCTCCTGCCGGCCGTCCGGAGTGGAGTCCGAACCCGCGCCGGAGACCACTAACCCTCAGTGAACCAGCGGGCCGCCCAGTTGAACCGTCTTTACCATGGCGGGCTCGGTGGTAGCGTGCAGGTAGGCATTGGGATCATGCGCCAGAGCCCCCTCCGGCAGGAAGCCGTATGCGGGGCCGAGCTCCCGCCGGATGCGGTCGGCATAAAACTCCGGCAGCACGTCGGTCTCACCTTCCATGAAACGCCGTACCGAACGGTCGGTCTCCAGTAATCCGCTGATCGTTTCGTGATAGCGGATTCGGCCGAACCCTTCGGACGATACCGCCCGCACCACGTTCATCCACTTGGGAATCATCGTCGGAGTCGCCGGAATGCGGCGCCCTATTGCCTTCCACGAGAAGGAATAGCGGGTAACATCCACCAGGTGTTTGTAGAACTGGGGCCAGGTGTAATGCTTGGGCCGGACGTTCATCGCATGGTTGTTGTTCAGGAAATGGAACGGGAACGGCAGAACTCTTCCATCCCGCTGGTAATCCAGGTTCATCGGTGCAGCTCGGCCGAATGCGGAGAGCAGTGAGTAGGCCGGGAAGGCCCCGGGAGAGAGATCGATGAACTTTTTGGTCAGCTCGAACGGTTCCGGCCCCATGTCGCCATCCAATCCCATCACGAAATTGGTCTGGATATAGGGGATGTAGCGAAGGATCATGTTCACATGCTCGGATACCTGCTTGACCTTATCCATCCCGGTCCGCCGGGTCTTCGACTTGTTGCCCAGGTCGTACCACGACTCGATTCCGGGAAGGATGGCCTGAAAGCCGTTTTGCCTCAGCCGTTGGAGGTGCTTCTCCGAGAGCAGTGACAGGCTGCTTTCGGCGATGTGCCGCATCCGGCCCTGGGGCGCGGCGGACTCCACCGCTTCCATGTAGTCGTCGAATCGGACGCCGAAGTTGGGGTCGTGCCAGCCGACGATGGGGTTCTTGATCTTGGTCAGCAGAAACTTGAGGTCGTCCCGCAGCTGTCCGAAGCTCAGCGGCTGATAATTGACGGTGGAGTCGATGCAGAAGCTGCAGGTATAGGGACAACCCAGGCTCCCGATCATAGGGACGATCTTGATTGTGGGGGCCTTTGCCAGCGTGGGCTCTACGAACTTCCACCGCTCCTGAAGAGTGGGCATCTCGAGTGGCTGCGTGGCAGCGGCAATTTCACGGCCGTAAGGCCGGTGGGGGGTACACTCGCGGCATACCTCGGCGATGGTGTTCCGGTCGGTGAAGCCGAGCACGTAGTCGTAGTATTTCCGCGCATCTTCGGGGTAGCAGCGGGCGTGCGGGCCGCCCAGCACGGTTACCGCTCCCCGCCGGCGGAAGAAGTTGCTCAGCGCGTAGGCCAACTGGGCCGACTGGGTGAAAGCACCGATAAACACGAGATCGAGATCCGCTGGAAGCTCCTCGAGCAGATCCTCCATGCCGGTATAGCAGACGAACTGTACTTCATGGCCTTCCTGCTCGCACCACACCCCAACCACCTGGGGCATGATGCTAGCCAGGTTGGCATTCATCACCCGCCCATACAGGGAGGGGTTGGGGCTCTTGGTGACCAGATCCAGAATCCCGATACGTAGCCGGCGCATTAACGTCCTCGGACGCGGGGGACGGCCGATTCCCGTGGGCTGCTTCCAATGAGCGAGCCCGCACGAGCGGAAGGACCGGAAAGAAGCGTTGTCTGGGTTGTTTACCCTATCAGACCTTATGAGGTGGCCTGATCGACATCGAGCCTGTTTACAACGCGGGACCTATGAGCGAGTGGAAGATGCCTCCGGCGGATGGGGATAGCAAGCCAAAGCGGACCCCGGCACATGAACGCGGAGGGCCCCGGGTTTCATCAGGTAGCGGAGCGGCGACCGCAGAGAAACCACCTCGCCGTCGAGTCCCACCTGGAGATGGCGCCGCCTGGTCTCGATGCTGGCCTCCTCGACCGTAAGCAAATCCAGCTCTTTCACCTCGTCGGCCCCTTTCAGGACCACCTGCCAGGCCAGCCGCAAGAGGCCGGTCCGCCGGTCGGCATTCAGGACGTAGACCGACAAGTGGCCGGCCGCAACCGACTCGCGCGCCCCGGGGTTCAGCCCGACCATGCCATACTCATTGTTGCCCACAAACACGAACGGCGTTCTCCGAACCGCGGTTTCTCCCTCGGCAACGATCCGCACAGCCATGAAGGGATTGCGCCGAAGGACCGCAAGACCGGCCCACAGCGCCGCGATCCACTTGCCGGAGCCGCTCGCCTGATATTGCTCTCGGAGGCGTACGATGGCTGGGTACACCCCCAGGCTGGAGTTATTGAGAAAGATCCTGCCGTTGACCTCGCCCACGTCCACCTTGCAGATGACCCCTTCGATCACCACTTTGGCTGCCTCGTCCAGGTCGAGCGGGATGCCCAGATCCTTGGCGAAGTGGTTGAGTGTTCCCAGGGGCAGGACCCCCAGGGGAATGCCGCGCTCGAGCACCGCTGTTGCGCCGGTGTTGATGGTGCCGTCGCCGCCGCCGGCAACGAGCGTCTCGCAGCCCTCCGCCACTTCCCGGCGCATTGCCGCGTTCAGGTTGACTCCGCCCCTGGCCAGAGTGATCCGCGCATCCTTGCCCGCGGCGGCAAAGATTTCCCTTAGCCGGTCGGCGACTTTGTCTGATGCACCACGCCCCGACGAAGCGTTCAAGACCAGCGCGATGTGCCCCACTCAGGCAAGCCGGCGTCGGTGCCGCGCCAACCGGTCGCCGAAGCTCACGGCGGTAACCCAGATAACGCCTACCGAAAAGCCGGCCATGACGTCGCTGGGATAGTGCACACCGAGATACACCCGCGAGAGGCCGACGAGAGTAGCCAACAGAGCGGCACCGGTCCAAACCGCGATCTTGAGCGAGCGGTGTTTGAGCCGGGCCGAGAGCAATGCGGCCAAGCCTCCGAACACACTGGCTGCGTACAGCGCATGCCCGCTCGGAAAGCTCGGGGAACCCGGAAGCGGATAGTCAAAGAAGGCCTCGGGGCGCACCCGGGCAAACGAGAATTTCAGCAGCCAGTTGAGCAGCCCAGCCCCTGCGAGGGTAACGATCACGAGGAGTGCCCCCCGGGGCCATCCTCGAACGAGGAAGGCCAGAGCCACCGCCACTCCAACCGGGACGAGAACCGAGGGTCCGCCGTAGAGGCTGGCCGCGATCATGATAGCCGTCACCCAGGGCGAGGCCGAACGATGGACCATGCCCCGGACGTGCTCATCAAAGCTGAGAACGTCGCCAGCCAGAACTTCCCGTCCCAACCAGGTGAAAAGCACCAGGGCGGCTGCGGCGGCCAGCAGACCGATCACAAGTGCGGCGCTCATGAGGCGCTGCGCTTCCTCGGTGGCGGTCAAGGCCTCTGGAGGAGTTGGCGGTGTCATAGCTGAATTGAGGGGGAGCAACTTGTTTCCCGCAAGCCGGAGGGAGTCAGGAGTCACGAGTCACGAGTCACGAGTAAATCTCAGTAATTCTATATTCTTAGCTCCTGACCCTGACTCCCGACTCTACTGAGGCATTCATGCCAGATCCAACCCCTCTAACCACCCGCCGGGGCATCACCGTGCTGGCTCTCTTGCTGCTGATCATCGCACTAGTGGTCGCTGGAATCTTCCTGCTGCCGTACCTGCGAAGCCTCTAGCGCATCAGCTTCTTGATGAGCTGGATCTGTCCCGTATGGTAGAGGTCGTGCGCCGCAACGCCATGGATCTCCTCGGCCATAGTCCAGACACCCTGGGGTGACAGCGCCGCCAGCTGGGCCGGCGGCAGGGTCCGGACTGCATCCCGCAGTAGCCCGTGCTCCCCCTCGAGCAGGCGGATGTCGAGCTTCCATGCCGCCGGGTCCGGTGTCTCGGACACCGCGGGCCAATTGCTCGGCTTCCGGGCGAACGAGCCAGTTGGGCTGCCCCCCAATCGACGGCGCACGGTGTACTTCCAGTAGGCGGCGTGCACCGTGAGTTCCCAGATATTGTGGCGGCCCGGAGCCGGCCTCCAGAGTGCCTCAGTGGCAGTGAGGCCGCGGAGTGCCCCTCGAAGCGTGGTTCCGTGCCACCCTCTGCGATCGAACGCCTGATCCAGGATCTCGAGCAGCAGCTCGATTCGGCCGTCGCCGCTCCGGCGTGATGCCCGCGCAGTCATTATTTCCCTCCCAGACCTCCGGTGTGTCAGGTTGGTCGTCTGGTGGGAGCATTGAAGGCGAAGCCCTTTCCGACCGTAAGCACCCAACCGCCCGGATCCACATCGTTGGCAAAGCGGCGGGCCAGATCGAAGCGCAGGGCATCGGTGTCGGACGAGCGACTGGCCCCGAGCCTGAGGCCCACACCGGCGTCCCAACCGGTCCGCCGCGGCGACCCGGCATACCACGCGCCGCCGTGGTCCACGAACCCAGCCACACCTAGGCCCACAACTCGGAAGAGGTCGTCGGCTACCGTGTAGCGGTACTCGGCGGACAGGAACACCGACCGGTCGCCGGTGAAGGCGTGGCTGCCGAAGGCCCGCGGCCCGCTGCCTAAGCCCAGGTCGAACTCCTCGCCCGGGAGGGGGTTGTCCAGCCAGCCGGCCTCGGCATGAAACACGGCCACGTGCCGGGGGCCCGGCTGCAACACGGTGGTGGCCGCTACCTGCACCGAGCCGGAGTCGAGGCCCGCGCCGGTGAAGAGTCCGTTCGCGATGGCATCGAGGAAGGCAAAGCCGCCGGGTATTCGGGCGCCTACCCGCCCACCGATCTCAGGACCGATGCCGTCGCGCTCATAACCGAAGAGCTTCGGGGCGGCAATCAGGCCCACCCGAAGTGTGGTGCCGAGGTCCACGTCTTCTTCGCGCGCAAAACCACCGTATCCGCTGGTAACGATGAACCGGGAGTGGTTGAGAACCAGGTAGGCGCCTAACGTGCCGGTGACATTGCGAGGAAATGGCTCAGCCGACCCATCCGGAAGGAAGTCGTCGCGGCGCACCTGGCCGGCCAGGCCGATCCGCAGGTACCCGGCTGACGAAGCGTGCAACGCCCTGGCTACCGACCCGCGCACCAGTGTGTAGCGCCGGCGCAGTGTGTCCGAGGCCACGTCGAGCCCGTTCCTGAAGCGCAGCACGCGACCTTCCCGATCTTCCGCTTCGAAGCGAAAAGCGTGGGGCGAGGTGAGCGAGAAGAATGGCTGGTCCACCACCAGGCCGGCCGACTTGCCGTCTGACTTGTTCTCATAGGAGAATCCCAGTCCCACGGCACCGGCAAAAAGGCGGGGGCGACGAAATGACATGGCGACGGTCGACCGGTCGGGATCCTTGCGATATCGCACCGCCGCGGCCGCCGCCGTACCCAGCAGATTGTTTTCCACCAGCCCGATGGTGAATGCAATCTCTCCGCCCGTGCTGCGAAATCTCCAGTCGGCCTGGGTACTCCAGCCGTCTTTGACCAGGACCCGAAGCACCAGACTGTCAGCGGCTCGAATCGAGTCGATCTTTACCCGGCGAAAGATCCCCAGGGACCGAAGGTTACGCTCCGATTCCGCCACCAGCGCCGAGTCGTATGGCTCCCCCTCCTGGAAGAGGAGCTCCCGCTGAATGACGGCGGGCCGAGTCTGGAAGTGCAACCGGTTAGCCAGCCGGGCAAACCAGCTGCGCTCGTCCGGGTCGAAGATGTCCCTCCGTTCCAGCTGAACCCGGCCTACGATCATGCGGGGATCTACGATCGATGTGTCCGCCGGCGACTGAGCCCGGAGGGATAGCGGAAGCAAAACAGCCGTGAATGGCAGAAGGTGCCGAAGCAGCAACAGGACTCCAGGTCAGAATGCAGCACATCGGTGAGGGCAGGAAAGATAAGAGAATCATCACCCCAAGGCGGCAACGCTCTCCAGAATGCGGTCCGGCCTGATGCCGCTTTCGGTGACCGACGCCTGGAGATACTTCCCGGTCCGAACCAGCCAGCCCTGTAATCCGGCCCGCTGGGCGCCCTGGACGTCGGACCAGAGGTCATCGCCCACCATTGCTGCCGTTTCCGGAGATCCGAGGCCCATGCTATCCAGGGCCTTGGCGTAGAAGGCGGTACTCGGTTTGCCGGCAACGATCGCGCTCTTTCCTGACGCGAACTCCAGGCCAGCTACGAAAGGACCGGCATCCAGCACTAGACTGCCTTGGCGCAGCCAATAGCGGTCGCGCGACAGGGCGATGAGGGCAGCCCCCGACATCACATATTCGAAGGCCTCCTGCAAAAGGGCATAGGACCATCGCTCGCCCAGGTCGCCTACCAGGACCGCGTCCGGCAGACCGTCGACACGCCGCCCTGAAGTGCCTCCGCCAAGTTCCAGATCGCCCATATCCACCAGGGAGGCCTCCGGCACGAAAGGGGCTACCCGGCGCCAGCCGGCCTCTCTGGCCACCTGCGCCCCAGCCAGGGTGGCGGTGAACACCTCCTCGGCCGCAACCTCGAAGCCGTAGCCCCGAAGCCGTTGCACCAACAGAGCCCGCGAACAGCTGGTGGTATTGCTGATCAAGCGATAAGAAATTTCACGCTTCCGGAGCCGGACCAGGGCCTCACGAGCGCCCGGGATGGGGCCATCGCCAGTGTAAAGGGTCCCGTCCAGGTCCAGCAGGAAGGCCCGGGGTTCAGCCAGGGTATATTCCCTTCATATGCTGTTAACGCTGCTCCTCTCGCATGTCCTGCTCCTCTCCGGCCTGGAAATCCCGCCCCCCTTTGGGGTCGGAGAGACGCTCCGATACGAGGCGAAGCTGGGGTACTTTCCGGTGGGTACAGCCACGGTGACGGTATCTCGCACAACACGGGAGCGCGGGGCTGATGCCTATGTCTTCACCATGGCGGGGCAAGGCGGGCCCCCAGGGTGGCGAGTCCGCTACGATCTCACGTCGTGGGTCGATAGCCGCCGCTTCAACTCCTTACGCTTTCACCGGCGCCTGGTGCAGGGCGGTAAGCTGGACGAGCACGAGTACCTGATTGTACCCGACTCCGCCCGCTACAGTGAGATAGGGGTAGCCGGCGCCTGGGTTGCTCCATCGGAGCCGCTGGATGAGCTCGCGTTCCTGTACTTTCTTCGTACCACTACCCTGGAGCTGGGCCGGTCCTACCAGTACTCCCGGTATTTCAAGACCGGCTACAATCCGGTTCAAGTCAAGGTAGCGGGAGCCCGGGAGGCCGTGGCGTTGCCGGA
Source organism: Gemmatimonadales bacterium (assembly GCA_013813435.1). Taxonomy (GTDB): domain Bacteria; phylum Gemmatimonadota; class Gemmatimonadetes; order Gemmatimonadales; family GWC2-71-9; genus CAVVWJ01. Next base: position 8,991 of record JACCRS010000156.1, on the reverse strand, counting down.
CGGGAGAAATGTCCCCTCGCTCCCGGTCGAGCTGACCTCGCGAGGGATGACCATGAAGGTCTGGCTCACCGATGACTCACGGCGGCTGCCGGTGCAGCTCGAGGTGCCCCTGCAGTTCGGGGTGGTGTCGCTTCAGTTAGTTGGTGAGGAACAGCGGGCCAGCGGGGCAGCGGGACGGTAAGCAGCGGGGCAGCGGGGCAGCGGGGCAGCAAGAGTGTAGCATGCCGCCCGCCCGTCCATTCATCCACCCGTCTAGTACCGGCCCAGATAATTGTCGATCTCCCATCTGCTCACCTGCAGGTTGTACTGCAGCACCTCTTCTCGCTTGGCCTCCAGAAACCGCTCCGTCAGATGTTCGCCCAGGGCCAGCTTGACTACATCGTCCTTCTCCAGCATTTCCAGCGCTTCATGCAGGTCGCGCGGCAGCTCGTCGATCCGATACTTGCGCCGGTCTCTGTAGCTCATGGTGAAGATGTTCCGGCTGACCGGCTCGCGGGGTTCGAGCTCGCGCTCGATCCCGTCCAGACCAGCCGCCAGCTGAACCGTTAGCGCGAGATACGGATTGCACGACGGATCGGGCATTCGGAGCTCGCAGCGGGTTCCCATGCCCCGGCGATCGGGTATGCGCACCAGCGGCGAGCGATTCCGCAGGGACCACGCAACGTTGACCGGCGCTTCGTAACCCGGTACCAGCCGCTTGTAGCTGTTGATCAGCGGGTTGGTAATGGCGCAGAATCCCCGGGCATGCTGCAGTAGCCCTTCGATATAGCTCAGCGCTGTCCGGGAGAGCTGGTATTCCGCGTTCGGCTCAAAGAACGCGTTTTCCTTGCCCCGGAAGAGGGATTGATGGGTGTGCATCCCGCTTCCGTTGATCCCCTCGATCGGCTTGGGCATGAACGACGCCACGAAACCGAAACGGCTGGCCACATTGCGTACTACGAATTTGAATGTGGTAAGGTTGTCCGCCGTTGTGAGGGCGTCGGCATACCTGAAGTCGATCTCGTGCTGGCCGGCGGCGACCTCATGATGCGCCGCCTCCACCTCAAAGCCCATCTCCACCAGTTGCTCTACGATCACCCGCCGGATCTCCTCACCCCGATCCACTGGGCCGAGATCGAAATAGGCCGCTGAATCGTGGGTGATGGTCGTGGGCGATCCGTCCGGTGCCTTCTCGAACAGAAAGAACTCCGCTTCGCAGCCCGCCATCATCGCGAACCCCATCTTGCGGGCGCGTTCCACCTGCCGCTTGAGTGTGGTTCGTGGGCAGCCCGCAAATGGCTGCTCATCCGGGGTGTAGATGTCGCAGAGCAGTCGCGCCACCCGGCCGCCTTCGTCGTCATACGGCAGAATCCGGAAGGTGTGCAGGTCAGGCTTGAGCAGCATGTCGGACTCTTCGATCCGGACAAAGCCCTCGATCGAGGAGCCGTCGAACATGATCTCACCGTCCAGCGCCTTCGCGAACTGGCTCCGCGGCACCTCCACGTTTTTGTTGACGCCCAGGATGTCGGTGAACTGGAGCCGCATGAAATCGACGCTGAAGCGGCGAGCCAGCTCCAGGACATCGGCTTTCCCGGCAGTCACCAGGTCGCTGGGAAATCCCTGGAGGCTGGGGCGTTCGGCGGATCCGGGGGGCGGCTGCTTTCCTCGAGCCATGAGGGTTCTCGATGAGTCGGGAGTCTGGAGTCTGGAGTCTGGAGTCTACGGTCTTGGGTCTGGAGGCGAAAGTGAGCGTAGGGACTGAAACGGTTTCCGACTCCCGACTCCTGACTCCCGAATCCTTTACGCTTCTTGCGGTAGACCGTTCACCGTTTACGCTTCTGGCTCCATGACTGACTCCACCACGCGACCCTGCCCTTCATGCGGCACTGTCGCCTCCGGCAACTTCTGCAGCTCCTGCGGCTTGACGCTGCGGCCTCGGGCCTGCCTTAACTGCCAGGCGGAGCTTTCGCCTCAGGCGCGTTTCTGCCACCGTTGCGGTACGTCCGTAGGGGGCCCGGCCTCGGGCGCCCGGTTGTCCGCCACCGACCGTAAGGCCTGGACTCTGGCCGGCATCCTCTGCCTCCTCTTGGTGGGCGGGATCGCTTACAACGTGTCCCGAGCGGATTCTCGGCCGCGGTCCCCGGACATGGCCAACGCGGGGTCGAGTACCGGTCTTTCGGGGGCGGCTCCAGACATCAGTGCGCTGACCCCACGCGAACGCTTCGATCGGCTCTTCAACCGTATCATGCAGGCATCCGAGCGACGCGATTCTGCCGAGATCGAACGGTTCACCCCTATGGCACTGGGAGCGTATCAGCAGCTCGATGCCGTGGATGTGGACGCCCGTTATCATGCGGCTGTGCTTCAGCTGCAGATCCGAGAATTACCGGCTGCCAAGGCACTTGCCGACACGATTCTCGCCGAATCTCCCGGACACCTCTTCGGATACGTAATTCGTGGGGAGGTGGCAAAGGTCCGGAATGACTCGCTCGGGCGTGCTCAGGCCGAGCGAGACTTCTTGTCGCATTACGGATCCGCCATGCAGTCAAAACGGGTCGAATATCTGGAACACAAACCAGTGCTGGATGAGTTCAAGGCTCAAGCTGAAAGCGTGCCCCTTCCCTCAAGCTCCTTCCAATGACCCGACGAACCATCCACGTCGCCCACAGCCCTGATTCGGACGATGCGTTCATGTTCTATGCGTTGGCCGAGGGCAAGCTGGACACCGGCAAACTGAGATACGTCCATGAGCTCTCGGATATCGAATCGCTTAACCAGCGAGCCTTGCGGCGCGAGCTGGAGGTCACTGCCGTTTCGATCCATGCATATGCTTATCTCTGGCGTGACTACGCTCTACTTGGCTCCGGCTCATCCATGGGGGATGGATACGGACCTCGGCTGGTTTCCAAGGCCGCCTCTCCTGCCGATCCCCGCTCAGCACTCAGAGGCCGGCGGGTGGCGGTTCCAGGGAAGCTGACCACCGCCAATCTCACTCTCCAGTTATACCAGCCGGACTGCACCGCTGTGGTGGTCCCGTTTGACCAGATCGAAGACGCGGTCCACCGCGGCGAGGTCGATGTTGGCTTGCTGATCCACGAAGGCCAGCTGACCTATGGAGATATCGGCCTGCACCTCTGGGCCGATCTCGGGGCCTGGTGGCTGGAGGAAACCGGCCTTCCCCTTCCCCTCGGCGGGAACGTCATCCGTCGCGACCTGGGTCCCGACACGACCGCTCAGATCGCCAGAGACCTTCGCGCCAGCATCGTATACGCGCTGGAGCATCGGGAGCCCGCCCTGGCGCATGCCAAACAGTTCAATCGCGGCATCGGGGATGAGCGCACCGACACTTTCGTCAGTATGTATGTCAACCAATGGACCGTAGACTACGGCCCCCGAGGGCGTGAGGCGGTCCAGGTACTGCTCGACCGCGCCCACGCGGCAGGGGTAGTTCCGGAAAGGGTGCTGGTCGAGTTCGTCGGCTAGTTGACCGGGGTTGAACAGTCTCCGGGAGCGGCTAAGGCTGGTGCCCGCCTCTAAGGTTGTGCAGCCGTAAAGCCGGGACTTTCTTACAAGGCTATCAGCTCCTGACTCCCAGCTCCCGACTTTCGTAGGAGTTTTGTGTGCCCCTGACCGATGGGCCCGTCACGCTACTCGTTGTGGATGACGAGGAAGCGATCTGTAACGCCCTCCGCAAGTTCCTCACTCAGCAGGGTTACGAAGTCGCCACCGCATCGAGCGGCGAAGAGGCCCTCCTGATCCTTCAGCGCCAGAAGATCACCGGCATGCTCCTGGACGTGAATATGCCCGGCATCAGCGGAGTTGACCTCGTCCCTCAGATCATGGAGATCGAGCCCACCATCGCGCTGCTCATGCTCACTGCGGTGAACGACGCTACCAGCGCAGCTCTCTGTATGCAGCGCGGAGCGTTCGACTACCTGATCAAGCCGATCGACCTCGGCTTTTTGAGCCGGGCTATCCATCACGCCTTGCAGCGGCGGCATACTCAGCTCGAAAGCCAGCAGATCAACCAGTGGCTCAAGGAGGAAGTCGCTTCCCGGGTGGCGGAGCGGCGGGTGGAGCAGGTCAATCAGGAGCGGCTCTCTGTGGCCACGCTGGAAGCGCTGGTCAACGCCTTGGAGGCCAAGGACCCTTACCTCCGGGGGCACTCGGCCAGGGTAGCCGACCTGTCGGCCATGGTTGCGGCAGAGCATGGCTGTACCGACGAACAGGTAGAGGCGGTGCGTACCGGTGGCCGGCTGCACGACATTGGCAAAATCGGAATCCGCGAGGAGATCCTCAACAAGCAGGGTCCTCTGACGGATGAGGAATACGAGCACGTCAAGCAGCACGTCACGGTAGGATCGCAGATCCTGGCCCCACTGGTGCACCTGAAAGACGTCATCGGCTATGTGCGGAGCCACCACGAACGCTGGGACGGACTGGGCTACCCTGACCGGCTCGCCGGCGAGGCTATACCCCTGGGTGCCAGAATAATCGGCGCGGTTGAGATATACGACGCCCTCACTACTGCCCGGCCCTACCAGGAGAAGATGCCGCCGGAAGTTGCGGTCGAGAGAATGAGGGACCTTATTGCAACAGTCATTGACCCGGGGATTCACCGGGCACTGGAAGCGGTCGTCTCCCACCGTCAGACGCTGGTCTTTCTCGACGACGCCCGCGCCTGACCTCCCCGGTCCGCGCCACGAGCTGCCGACCCCCATCGGCGTTGCGGGTGTACCATGACGGCCCTGAACCTGATACTGATCGTAGCCGGCGCGATGCTGGCCGTGGGGCTTCTAACGGTCCTCGCCTGGCTCATCTACGGCTGGTACCTCGATCGCGTTGAGCGACGCCTGGCGGCACGAAAAGGCCTCTACCGAGAGCTGGTATCGGATCTGGCAACGCGCGATCGCGCCTTGCTCCAGCCCACTATCCACCAGATGAACACGCTGTACGATCTCGACGCCCTGGAAGCCGTGCTGGAGGAGCAAGCCCGCAGTTCCAGCGGGCGCCCCGGCTGGCTGCTCGAGGTTTACGACGAGCTGGGACTGGTCGACAAGTACATCGACATGCTCCGCTCCGCTCGCAAGTGGCGCGATCGCGCCTTCGCCGCCGAGCTGCTCGGTCGCGTCGGCGGGGCCAAAGCAGTTCCAGCGCTGCTGGAAACAGTGGTTGCAACCCGGACGGAAGATTCCGATGTCCGTGAGGTTTCCCTTCGGGCACTGGCCCGCATTGCCGACCCGCGCGCAGTCGAGCCGCTGATTGGAGCCCTGGAAACCGCCGAGGCGTGGCTCGCTCCCCGCATAGCCGACATTCTCACCCGTCACGGGGAGGCGGTCGTCGACCCCCTGCTTGCCGTCCTCAACGACGGCAGCCAGCGCCCCGCTCGAGCCTGGGCGGCTAATGTGCTGGGGGAGGTGCGCGCGCAGCGCGCGTTCCCGTCTCTGGTACGCCTGCTGGACGACCCGGAAGACGAGGTCAGAGCCAAGGCGGCCGCAGCACTGGGCCGGCTCCGGGACCAGCGAGCCGTTGGTTATCTGATCGAGCATCTACTCACCGAACCTGCTCCATTTGTGCGGGTGCGTATTGCGGCTTCTCTCGGCCAGTTCGGTGGGCCCCAGGTTATCGATCGCCTGGTCCGCTCGCTGGGTGATCCCGCCTGGTGGGTTCGCATGCGGAGTGTCGAGGCCCTGGAGCAGATCGGGGGTGGGGCCGAGGGGCCGTTGCTGGTTGCGCTGGACGACGCCGACCCCGAGATAAGAGTGCGAGCCGCGGTCGCCCTCGAGCGTCTAGGGGTGCCCGACAACCTGGTACGGATGATCGAGAGTGGCGAGCGCGTCACCGAGGCCTACGAAACTCTGGTGAAGTTCGCCACCACCGGCACTCGCGAATTCCTGGCCGAGCTGACTCAGCACCCCTCCACCCAGGTCCGCTCGGCCGTGGTCACCGCAATAAACCGGGCAGAACGTCGTGATCTGGCCGACGAGCTGGTTCAAATCGCCTCGGCTGACGCGGAGGCTTCGCTGCGAGCGCAGGCCCTCACGGCCTTGCGTACGCTCGGTATGCGTGAAGGACTCCCGGCGGCCCTTACCGGCCTGGTAGATCAGGACCATGATGTCCGCGCCGCGGCCGTGGGATTGGTAGGCCAGCTCGGCGGCCCCGATATCGTGGGGCTTCTCCGCACCCAAACCACAGACGAGAATCCGGCAGTGCGCACCGCCGCCGTACGGGCGCTCGGCGCTTTTGGCGCCGCCGTGGCCGATTCGGATGTGAGCCGTCTGCTGAAGGACCCGGATTCCAAGGTTCGTGCGGCCGCGGTGCTGACAGCGGTCGACACCGCTTCGCGTTCGCTCCTGCCGAGCCTGGCCGAGCTTCTGGGCGACAGTGATCCCGTGGTCCGGCTCAGAGTGGCCGGCGCCATCGGCACCATGGGCGACGCCGCACTGGTACCGATGCTGCTCCGCGCGTTTCCCGATCCTTCGGCTGAGGTGAGCGAGGCTATCGTCATCGCGGTAAGCCGGCTCGCCCCCGAGGCAGTTGCAAGCCTGGCCGACACCCTGATCGATTCTCCCGACGCAGGGAGCAAGCTGGCCCTGGTCCGCACCCTGCCGCGGACCGGGAGCGACGCACTGGCCGTGCTATACCGGCTCCGGAGCGATCCCGACCCGGTTGTCAGGGCCGCGGCTATCGAGGGCATCGGTCGCCGGGCTCGCCGAGCCCCGGGGGAGGATGAGGCTGGGGTGGCGCTGGAGAGCGGTCTTAACGACCCTAACGAGCTGGTTCGGGCCAGTACGGTCGACGCCTGGAGCAGCACCGTCAGAGAAGACCGTGACAAGGTTCTGCTGACATTGCTGGAAGAGGATCCCTCAGCTGTAGTGCGTGAGCGCGCCGCTTTGGCAATCGGCCTGCTGCGGGTGCCGGGGGGAGAGGGGGCGGTGATTGCCGCCTGCCGCCGGGCCGAGCCTCCCAACGTGCGAGCTGCCGCCGCTTTGGCAGCGGGGGTATTCGACCGCCAGAGCATCGTAGCGCGAGTGGTGGAGATGCCCGATCAGACGGCAGTGCGCGAGCTACTGAGTGACCGGTTGAAGCGCGATGCCCGTTTCCGGCTGCTGCGCCTGAGACTGTCCCGGGCTCGACACCTCGAGCTTCGTGCCCTGGTCCTCGGAAGTGATGCGGAGGCGCAGGTATCCCTGGCTCATGGCGTGAGGAGCATGCTAGACCCCGGCGATCGGGTCCGGCTGATCAGCAGCCTGCGAGCGTTTCAGGGAGAGCAGAGCCGCGACGCGCTGCTCCAGATGGTGCGCAGCGATCCTATCCCCGAGGTAAGGACCGCCGCTCTCGCCGCGCTCGGCGACCTTCTCCCTGAGGACGAACTGCTCACTACCCTTGCCCGGGCACTGGGCGACCCCAGCGTTCTGGTGCGGCGGGCCGCTGTGGGACTATTCAGCAGTGTGAGTCCCGCCCTCGCGATACCCCGCCTGCTTCAGACAATCAGGGTGGACGACGATCCGGCTGTGCTCGCCGCGGCCGCGAGCCTTGCGGAAGAGCACTTCGATCCGTTCGCCCAGACGGCGCTGGCACTGCCAGTGGATGGCGATCGCGCAACGCTGATAGTCAGAATCGTCCGCCACATGGTGCATCCTGATTTGACGGATTTCGTTCCGCATTTCGCCCGCAGCGGCCGGCCCGAGGTGCGAGCTGCGGTAGCCGAACTCTGGCGGCAACGTCCGGATATCGCGGACCCCGCCTCACTCGAAGCACTTACGGTCGACCCGGATGTCGCAATCCGGCGAGCCGCGCCAGGAGCGGCGCTGGCCGCGGAGCGCTACGACCGACTCGACGCCATGACGCAGGACCCCGACCCATCGGTACGGCGGGAGGTCGCCCTTGTCCTGGGGCGAGCCGCGCCGGTGCGGAGCCCGGGGCTGGCCACTCTCGAGTCGCTGGGTTCCGATGCCGACATGGCGGTCAGAGCAGCGGCCTATGTTGCCCGACTGCTCCAGGGAATGGCATTGCCCCTGCCGCCGGAGCTCGACAGCCAGGTGGCGGCACAAGCCGTTCGGGAAAGCGCCGATATTCCCAGCCTGCGGCAGACTGCCCGGACATCAGCTTCGGAGGAGCAGCGCCTGGCTGCCGGGTTGGCCCTCGCCCTGCTGCAGGACGATGTCGCCAGAGAATTGGCGCGGTCCGATCCGGCGCCATCCATCCGGCACCGGGTGGCCGGAGCGCTGGAGCAGTCGGTCATCAACCTGCCCGGATCATCCTGATGGAGACGCTCACCCGAGCGTTGGTGGTGTTTGCGCTGGTAATACAGCCGGTATTCCTGCTGTACTTCCTGCTCTACAACTCTTACACCCTGTGGCTGCTGGGGCTGTCGGCCCGTCAGGTACGCCGCCGGGTGGCAGCCCACTTCGTCGAAGACCTGGATCTCATGGATGAAGGAGATCTCACCAAGCCACTCACCATGATCGTTCCCGCCTTCAATGAAGAAGTGACGATCGTGGACAGCGTTACCAGCCTGGTTCAGTGCGACTACCCGCGCTTCGAGGTGGTGGTGATCAGCGACGGCTCCTCGGACGGAACCCTCGATCGGCTGAGGGGGGCGTTCCGGCTCCGGCGAACCGAGGTACCGTACCGGCCGGCGCTGGGGACCGCCCGGGTGCGCGCCATGTACGAGGCCACGGCGGCGCTGCCATCCAACGTCATGCGCCTGATCGTCATCGACAAGGAAAACGGCGGCAAGGCAGATGCCCTCAATGCCGGCATCAATGCATCCACCACCCCGTACTTCGTCTCGCTCGATGCGGACTCCATCCTCGATCAGCGGGCCCTCAAAGAGCTGATGCGCGTGATCCAGGAGGACCCCAGGGTGGTGGCAGTGGGGGGGCAGGTTGCCATCGCGAATGGTTGTAGCGTCCGCAACAGCAGGGTGGTGAGTGTGGGACTTCCAGCCCGATCACTGCCCCGGTTCCAGATGGTGGAATACCTCCGATCGTTTACCACCGCGCGCAC